>OMTF01000062.1 GCA_900313925.1 uncultured Eubacteriales bacterium
TTCTCAAGGTTCTCGAAATCTTCAAAAATCTGCTTGACAAACATTAGCAAGATTTGGCGCGGCACGGGTATCCCTGAGAAAGAGAAATGGATAATTTTTTCGTTTGCCTGAATGCGGTACTGCCGATTTTTATCCTGATGGCGCTGGGCTATACGGCCCGGGCATGCGGATTCATTAAAAAAGAGACCGTGCCGGAAATCAATAAAATGGCATTCAATTGCTTTATGCCATTCATGATGTTCTACAACATCTATACCTCGGATCTGGAGTCAGCGATTCGCCCGGCGTTGATCGCGTACGGGGTCGGAGGCGTTCTTCTATGCTTTTTCCTTTCGATGGCATTGGTCTACCGGCTTGAAAAAGACCCCCCTACCCGAGGGGTGATGGTGCAGGGTCTGTTCCGGAGCAACTTTGTCATTATCGGCCTTCCTCTGGCAGAGTCCTTGGCACAGGGCGGAGATATCAGCTCTACAGCCGTGATGGTCGCAATTATCGTCCCCTTATTCAATGTACTTGCCGTGATTATTCTGGAAGCAAACCGGGGTGGAAAGCCCAGCGTGAAGCACGTGCTCCTGGGGATTGCCAGAAACCCGCTGATTATTTCTACGGTGCTGGCGATCCTGTTTGTCGCTTTTGGCATTAAACTTCCGGAAGTTATTGAGACCAGCATCAGCATGGTGAGCCGCACCGCAAATCCGCTTCTTCTGTTTCTTCTCGGAGCGTTTTTCAGTTTCCGCGGCCTCGGCCAGTATCGCAGGCAGCTTATTCTTGTAACCATGGGAAGACTGATCGCAATCCCGGGCATCTTCCTTACGCTTGCCGTCCTTCTGGGATTCCGGGGCATCGATATGCTTTCCCTGATCGGAGTCTTTGGATCGGCTACGGCAGTCAGTTCTTTTGCCATGGCTGACCAAATGGGCGGAAACCGGGAGCTGGCGGGAGATATTGTCGTTACGACCAGTGCCTTCTGCTCCGTTACGCTGTTCCTATGGAGCTTCCTTCTCAAAACCTTCGGCATTATCTGAAAAGAAGCAGAGACCGCAGCCTGGGCGTGCCGTGAACCGGCGGTATGAAGAGCGCCGCTTGCAGCGTATTGTAATCCGCACGAAAAATTTGCAGGAAAAAAGAAAAAAGGAAAAAAAAAAGTATATTAAAGCTTGATCCGAGCCTGTCTTGGTGCTATATTTTTAAATACCTGTCGTGCGAGAGGTAGGTTTTTTGCGCGATTTTCACAGATCGCACCACAGGGAGGCAATGCCCGCAACAGGGTAAATAACTAAGGAGGTGCCGCTATATGGCTGCAGACGCACGAGTTAAGGTTATCTTAAGATGCGAAGAGTGCAAGCAGAGAAATTATTTCACGGTCAAAAACAAGAAAAATACTTCCGACCGATTGGAACGCATGAAGTACTGCCCTTTCTGCCGTAAGCACACAAAACACGTAGAAACCAAGTAGTCATTCGAAAGGATGAGGAATATGGCTGAAGACAAACAGAAAAAAACAGCAGTTTCCCGCACGAAAGCAGAAGCGGTAAAAAAGGACGACGTAAAGCCTGGTTTCTTCAAAAGAATCGGCAGATGGTTCCACGATATGAAAGTGGAGCTGAAGAAGGTTTCCTGGCCTTCCAGGAAAGATGTAACAAACAATACAGTAGTTACTGTCGTGATGACGCTCCTGACGGCCGTTGTGCTGTGGGGCTTTGATGAGCTGGCGCAGTTGGTGGTCAGAGCGCTGCTCACTCTTGCAGGTTAAGCCAATGGCAGACAGCGCAAAGTGGTATGTGGTCCACACCTACTCCGGATATGAGAATGCCGTAGCTTCGGCCATCATGAAATCGGCAGAAAACCGGAAAATGCAGGACCTGATTCTTGAAGTTTCCATCCCGATGGAAACCGTCATCGAGCACACGGACAAAGGAGAAAAACAGGTAGAGCGGAAAGTCTTTCCGGGCTATGTGCTGGTTAAGATGATTATGACCGACGACAGCTGGCACCTGGTGAACAACGTCCGCGGTGCAACCGGTTTTGTCGGTTCGGACGGAAAGGCAGTTCCTCTGACGGAAGATGAGATTCAGTCTCTTGGAGTAGAGCATCAGGAAATTCTGGTGGGATACGAAGTCGGCGACCGGGTTCGGATCCTTACCGGCCCCCTGAAGGACTTCAAAGGCCGCGTTGAGATTCTGGAGCCGGAGGCAAACCGCGTTCGAGTGCTCGTATCCATGTTCGGCAGAGAAACACCGGTCGACATGGAGCTAGGTCAGGTAGAAAAACTTGAAGATTAACTTTTAGACATGATTTAGAAAGAGGTGCTTCACTTTGGCACAGAAAGTTGTTGGATACATTCGTTTTCAGGTACCGGCGGGAAAGGCCACCCCGGCACCCCCCGTCGGCCCTGCTCTTGGCCAGTACGGTATCAATATAGGCCAATTTACAAAGGATTTTAACGAGCGTACGAAAAACGATATGGGCATGATGATCCCGGTCGTCATTACGGTTTACGCGGATCGCAGCTTCAGCTTTATCACGAAAACGCCTCCGGCGGCACTTCTGATAAAAAAAGCCTGCGGTATTGAGAAAGCCTCCGGCGTCCCACAGAAGGATAAGGTTGCAACCATCAGCAAGGACGACGTACGTAAAATTGCAGAGCAGAAGATGCCGGATCTGAACTGCACGGATATTGAATCGGCTATGTCCATGATTGCAGGAACCTGCCGTTCCATGGGTGTCGTGATGGGCGACTGACCCTGCGCAATTCCGGAAAAGGAGATCTCCGCCGTGCGGAGGTTCCCTGTGGGAGGATTTTTGATCCGACACACACCACAGAATTAGGAGGAAAATAAATTGTTTAGAAGTAAAAACTATAAAGACAGCACAAAGCTTTATGATCGGCAGACGCAATATGACCCGAAGGAAGCTTTTGAACTGGTCGTAAAAACCAGCAAGGCAAAATTTGATGAGACTGTCGAACTTCATGTTCGCCTTGGCGTTGACGGACGGCATGCCGATCAGCAGGTCCGCGGAGCAATCGTTCTTCCGAATGGAACCGGCAAGACCAATCGCGTTCTTGTCTTCTGCAAGGAAGAAAGAGCGGAAGAGGCCAAGGAAGCCGGTGCGGATTATGTCGGAGGAATGGATCTTGTGGAAAAGATCCAGAAGGAAAACTGGTTTGAGTTTGATACCGTTATAGCCACGCCGGACATGATGGGCACCGTCGGCCGTCTCGGCAAGCTGCTGGGCCCCAAAGGCCTGATGCCCTCCCCGAAAGCTGGTACGGTAACCATGAATCTGAAGCAGGCCGTTTCCGAAGCAAAAGCCGGCAAGATAGAATACCGTCTTGACAAGCAGAATATTATACACTGCCCGATCGGGAAGGTTTCCTTCGGTGCGGAGAAGCTTAATGAAAACTACAATGCTCTGATGGGCGCGATTATCAAGGCAAAACCTGCCGCCGCAAAAGGGCAGTATGTCCGCTCCTGCGTGACTGCAAGCACCATGGGGCCCGGCATCAAAATCAGTACTCAGAAAGCCGTCTGAATTTACGGAAAAAGAGAAGTTTCAAAGTGCACGTCTCGTGGAGCCGTGCACTTTTTTACGAAGTGGAGCGAAAAAGGCAAAATGGAGAAGATTCTGCAATACCTGCAGGAAACGTATCATCCTGTGGGAATCCTGGTGTACGGTTCCTTCGCGGAAGGCACCGAAAAGGAAGGAAGCGATTTCGACGCCATCCTGGAAGCGAAGGTGCCGCAGGACCTCCATGACAGCATTTGTATCGAAGGAACCCGGCTGGATGTATTTGTGTACACGCCCGCTTCCCTGGCAGGTTTTCTGGATGGAAAGTCCTTCTGTCGGGCGGATGGCGGGAAAATTCTGAAGGACGAAAGCGGCGCAATGCAAAAAATTCTAGACGCTGCAGCGGAATATTTTTCCCTCCTTCCCCTAAAGACGGCGGCGGAAAAAGCGCAGGCTGTGGACTGGTGTGAAAAAATGCGGCAAAGAACTTCTCGCAGGGATGCAGAGGGTTTTTTCCGGTGGCACTGGGTCCTGACAGAAAGCTTGGAGATTTTCTGCGAAATAAATGACTCGCCGTATCGGGGGCCGAAAAAAGCTTTGCGGTACCTGCAGAGCACGGATCCGGAAGGATATGCCTTGTACGAAACGGCTCTGTGTCAGTTCCGCCCGGAAGCCCTGCGGGCTTGGATTTCACACCTGCGCGAAAGAATAAAATAATCGGATCCGGAAAGAGGCATTGGACCGCTTCCACCGGCGGAAGACATTTCTTGCGAATCGAATATGCCATGAACCCTCTGCGAGCCCGATGCAATGATGCCGCATAGGCCCGGTTCCGCTTGCATGCCGTCCCTACATATGATAGTATGATTTTATCCACAGCACACGAACATTTGCACATAGTATGTAGACGAACGAGGTGAAATTCAGTGGAGAAAGAGGACCGCACCTATTATCTTGTGGATTCCAACGTTTTACCCTCCGTATTTACGAAGGTCATCCGCGCGAAGCGTCTTTTGGAAACCGGCGAAGTAAAAACAGTCGCCGATGCGGTGGAAGCCGTCGATCTCAGCCGCAGCGCTTTCTATAAATACAAAGATAGCGTACGTCTTTTCCACGATATGAAGCAGGGCAATGTCGTTACGCTGAGTCTTGTTGTCCATGATCGACCGGGTGTACTGGCAGAGATGCTTTCCCTCTTTACAAACGCCGGGGTAAATATACTCACAATCAATCAATCCATTCCGACAGACGGAGCCGCCCCCATCACGCTTTCCGTTGTCTTCGGCGGCTCCAGTACAAATCTTTCCAAACTGCTTGAAGATCTTCGAAAGATGCCGACCGTTATTTCCGTGGAAGTTCTAGCCGGGTAAAACCGCGGAAATCTCACTAGGCAAAAGGGGCCGTATCAAGAAAATGATACGGTCCCTTTCTTTACAAAAGTCGCTTCCGTGCTTACAGGAAGAATGGATTACAGCATATATATAATTTCTTTTATTTTTAGGTTCAGTTCCATATTGAAAACCGCAGCGCCTGTATTTGCTTCTCAGGCAATCTTTATCTCTGCCGTGTTGGTAAGTCGCGTTGCGCCCTGGTCATTGGTTATTTCGCAGCGGACAAGCAGTCCGTTGTTTTGCCGAGAGGCGACAAGCTGGAGCGTATTATTCTGACTTCCGTTTGCTACCTGGAAAATTTCCCAAGTCTTTCCCTGATCCTCCGAAAAATACCACTGATAACGCAGGTCCTTTCCGTTAGCCTGCACAGTAAATGCAACATCCTGCCCTATGGCTGCCGTTTGACTGACAGGCTGTTTCGTGATGCGAATGCCTGTCCGCATTGGAAGTGTAACCGTTTTCGATTCTCCGCAGGTACGGCAGACATAAGTCCTGCTGCCATCCGCATAGTAACTTGCGGGATGGGATTCGGTCATCAGCAAGTCATGCCCTGTCGGTTCCAGTGTTACCTCCGGCTTAACTTCTCCGCATAGGCTGCATACTTCATGCCCTGTCCCGCTGGTCTCGCAGCCCGGCTGCGTGTCCACGACAAACTGCCATTTATGACTGCATTCCAATTGCACTGCAGGAGAGCTTACGTACCAATAGCAGGAGGCATTGTCGGCTCTGACCGCATAGCTTTCCGAAAGCGGAATACGGCCAGATCCGTAGCCGCCCGCTGGATCGGCGCAGTAGAACGTCCCATCCGTATAATCCGTGAGCAGAACGGCGTGCGGGGCGTAGGAATCATACAGAACAATCCCTTCGGGGTGCGTCTCAAGAAGGGAAACAAGAATCGGAATGTTCTCCGAATCCCCGGGGAGGCTTGCAGAGGAAACCTCAATCGTTCCGCTGGAGGCGGGATATTGGAAAGTAAAGAAGAGACCGGTTCCGTAAAGCCACGCGACATCCGCCGTCGAGCCCTCGGTAATGCTTGCCCAGTCTTCATCTCCGCGCAGATAGGCATAGCGGCGGAGCATCATGGTGGCGGAGGTTAACGTGCAATAGCCGGAACGGCTCTGTTTGAGGAACACGTCTCCGTCATTGATCTGATCCATCGTCGCCGCATGGCTTTCGACCATGCCGGCGCTCAGCAATACAAGAACAAGAACTACTGTGAGCAGCCCTGCGGCTGCTTTTTTTACTAACGTCATACATTTCTCTCTTATGGTTTCTGCCAGGATTTCTCGGAAACTCTTCCTTATGAATGAATCTCCGGGATGACGGCATCCGATACCGTCGCCGCGGGGCGGCGCATATTTGGTCGCACTTGGATGCCTGGATTCGTCCGGGAAGGATACCCCCGAACCAACGGTTGTATTTTACTCCCTGGGGTTGTCCATTGTGTGTACATAATGTGGCCGAACTATTAATTCTTGTTAATTCATTTTTTACATTTTGGTAACAAACTTTCTGCGGCAGGCGTTGCCTTTCTGCTTTATTCTTTTGGTTTCGAAAAATTTTTCTGCCCCCATATGGGAGCAGAAATTGGATTGCTTATGAGTTTTTTCGGTTCACATAAAGAGCCGCCGGACTCAGTCTACATGAATGACGTCTTTGTTAAGCTCTTCCGCCGTAATGTTCGGATTGTGATATCTTTCCCTCGATCCGATTCCTTTCATGGTAATAGCCCCAGTCGGGCAGAACTGCAGGCAGCTTACACACTGGTAGCAGTCATTGCCAAAGCAGGGCGTTTCCGCAATCATGGTGATGTTGCTCTTCGGGCAGATTTTCACGCACTGTCCGCAATGTATGCACTTTTCGGGATCCACCAGAAACTGGTGGCTCTTCATTTCAGCCAGGAACGGCCAGGCTTTATATTCCAGTGTATTGAGCTTATACTCCCGCGGCCGACCGACCATTTCCTTCTTTGCCAGTACATCCCGGCCAATTTTCTCTGCCGTAGCCTGGGAACGCTTCTCTGCCATTTCCGCAGTCATGGGCGGAATCATCAGATTGTGCGGCAGAGACTGAATAAATCCGCACTGGTGAGACATGGACTTCCAATAATCCAGTCCGACGATTTCGTCGATAATATGCAGTCCGTTGCCGGGATATCCGGCAAACTGACCCACGCCGAACGTGTAGGCTTCCGGTGCAATTTTCAGCGAACGGACAAAGCGCTCTACTTCCCCTGGCAGTCCTCCGGCATAGCAGGGAAAGACGAATCCAACTCTTTCTGCGTCCTCAACATCAACGACAGCCGGAGCTCTGCGCATCATGACAATGTCCGTATCGCCCAGCACTTTTGCAATGTTTTTGGCCATGTCCAGGCAGTTTCCTGTTCCTGAATAGCAGAAAATAACATTTTTGCTCATTTTATTTGCTCCCTTCGTGTTCCATATGATTCCCCTCAGCCCGGCAGCTTTCCGTATTTCTGCCGAGCGACCCTTGTAAATTTTATACCAGATAAAATTTTCACACAAGACTTTTGGAAAATTATTAACAGCCGCAGCAATTCCCTGCGGAGGATTTCCCCTACGGGCAGGAAAGGCTGCGGATAACGGATCGATTCCTTATTCTATCGGCCGCTTTTTCGAGGACGGAACATTTTTCTTCTTCCGTCCCGATTCGTAATAGGCTTCGTTGAAATAATCGTTTGCCTTTGAGGAAATTTCCGTAACGAACCGAAAGTTTTCTATTCCCTTTCCCTGCTGAATATTCTGAATCATCTCTTCGTTCTGCTTGATGCATTCCTTCGGAGTCCAGTACCGGACATAGTTTTCCCAGATAATCTGACCCAGGCTTTCAAACGAGTGGCCGATGAGAGAGAACATCATATTGCCGCACAAATCCACAACAAGGTAGTGAAATTCTCCTTGCTTCGCGCCCAGGCACCGCATGTCAGCATCCTGTTCAAACGCCTTCTGCAGCTCCGCATTTTTCTGCCGAAGGGCATTCAGATCCTCCTCGGTATGCTGCTTTGCCAGCCGCATCAGCGCACCGCCTTCAATCGCAATGCGCAGTTCCACAGTTGCCGTAACTACCTGACGGCTCAATTCGTTCGTTCCGTTTTCAAGGATTTCAAACATGGTATAGATATTGCCGTCTCTGGTAAGATCCGTAATATAGTAGCCATGCCGGGGGATGGTTTTGATAAAGCCGCACGTTTCCAAATCCTTCATCGCCATATGAACAGCGGACTTGTTTATCCCCGTATGCTCCGAAATCTCGCGTTCCGTCGGAAGTTTTTCCCCGGGTTTCAAGTCCCCGGAAATAACTCTTTTTTTTATGTCGCCCGCCAGCTGCTCCCTCTGGTTCGGCTTCTTTTCTTTTCCCGTCATTGTTTTCTGACATCCTTTTCTTTCATCGCCGGGCTGCAGCAGCCGATCTGCGCCGGAAGAATCCCGCTGCGCGCACCTTCGTACGGTACGTACAATTATTTTCTTTTCCATGTCTTTTGTCAACCGGAGTCCTCTTTTCGACTGCGCAGGGTACGGGGCGGTGCCCCTCGGGAAATTTCAGCGGAATGCTTTTTCCGTATGGCTTTATTTTCGCATAGCTTCCGTTTTTTTCCGGGTTTTCCCTTCTTTTTTCCGCAAAAATATCTTTGCACACTTCAGCAGGTTTATGGTTCCCTTTTTTAAAGCTTTTTTTACCAATTTTCAGCCCCATATTTATCTATTCCTACAATTGACACAGAATTGACAGAATGCTAAATTTAGAGATGGTTTGGTGGTTAATCACATTCAACATTGTGAGAATTTTTCGGTTTTTTCCTTTCGACTCCGGGACGGACAAGGCGTTTCTGCAGGCGCCGCGCGGGACAGCAAACAGTTGATTTCCTTCTTCGCTGCCGTTTCGCATCACCCGTTAAAGGAGAGGACTTAGCCGGGAGAGTTTTGTCGCCTTCATCAAGAGAAGGCTATGCCGCCGCCGGGCGGTATTTTTTATCTTTCCGGCTGCAGCTTTGTCAGGAAGTCCCAAGGCATCCGCCGCGGGATCAATGGAATACATTTATAAAAAGGGAGAAGTGGTATTTTTGAAGGATCTGAAACACCTCATGTACTTCGAGCACTTGCTGGAAAATGCAGACAATGAGCTGGTCCAGCAGGCACAGAGCGAGGGGAAGCTGTGTCTCGGCTATACGTGCTATCACATGCCGGAAGTGCTGCTGAATCTGGACAATTGCTTCTCGGTTAGGCTGCGGGCCCCGTTCACGGGTTCCGTGGATATCGCGACGTATTACATGTCCAACTACACCTGCCTTTACGCCCGTGCCCTGGTAGAGCGTGCTATTGAAGGCGGCTATAACTTCCTGGATGCTCTTATGGGCGTTGATGCCTGCTCGGCAATGAATCGCACCATGGAGCATTTCGAAATCCTCCACGTCAATGACAAGCCGAAATTCTTTGTCACGCACTGCGACATTCCGTATAAGATTACGGACTACACGCTCGACGAGTATGTCGGCCAGATGAAGCTTCATGTTCTTGATCAGCTGCACGATGTGTACGGTGTCGATACTTCCGATGCTGCCATCCGCAAAGCCGTGAAGGAGCACAATGAAGTCTGCCGCATCATCAATGAGATGGGTGAGATGCGTAAAGCGGAGAACCCCGTTATCACCGGTTATGAGTACGCTGTCATCGTTTGTGCGACTTTCGCTGCCCCGAAGTATCTGCTTCTGGACAAGCTGAAAGAAACATTGAAGGAACTGAAGACCCGCAAGCCGGATGCAAAGCCCTGGTACAGGGCCCGCGTCGTTGTTGCCGGCTCCGAAATTGATGACCCGTCGCTGATTCAGCTCATTGAGAGCTGCGGAGCTATGGTCGTCGCCGATCGTTTCTGCTTCGGTACCGCACCGGGGCGTGAAATCATCGAACTCAACGATGATGAAGATGCCCTTCGTCAGGTTTGCCTGCACGTCATGAAGTACTCCGAGTGCCCGCGCTATATGGCCGACGAGAAGGTGCAGCAGCGCCGGGATACCGTCAACAATCTGGCCAAGGAATACAATGCGGACGGCATTATCTACGAGCAGATGAAGTACTGCGACTTCTGGGGCTTCGAGAGAACGCTGGTTGCGCATATCATGAATGAAGAGTACGGCTGGCCCGTACTGAGCCTGGACCGTGTCTACCGCAACGGCACTTCCGGACAGCTTCGCACCCGTGTACAGGCGTTCGTCGAATCTCTTGAAATTAAGAAGATTCATAAGGAACAGGAAAGAAAGGACGGAACCGGAAATGTCTAAGAAAATTCAGTATCCCAATCCAAAATTCTTCAAAATGAAGGATAATATGGATTACAAGCTCCAGCTGGACAACCTGAAGACGTTCTTCGGCATCGCCAAGGATATCTGGAATGAAACCGACTGGGATCATTATAAACAGCACCGCATTGATACCTGGAAAGCTTACGGCAAGCGAGTAAAGGATGAATATCAAACGGTAAAGAACATGTCCGCAGCAGAAAAGCTGGATCTCCTTCTCCACGGCGAGAAGCATCTCGGCAAGCTCTATCTCGGCACTGCTATGACTACGGTCCGCCGCGAATGGAGAGGCCTGCGGGACACAGCATATGATTTCTATGAGTGGGCTCGCATGTGGGGAATGTTCCTCACCACTTTCGGCAAGGATTTAATTCCGAGCTTGGGGGCTACCTTCCATTACCGTTGGATGATTTCCTATTTCAACGCCCACTACTTCATGGATAAGCTGACCATGGGCATGCGCGGATCGAACCTGCGGATGAGCCATGAGCTGGTCTTTGCCATCTTCCGCTATGTTGCGGAAAACCTGGTTCTTCTCTGCAAGGCAGACAGCCGTCTTGGCAACTCCGCCGAGCTGAATAAGAAGCTGGTTCTGTTCGATGAAATGACCATGGGGCAGATCATGTGCGGCTTCCCGGATCTGATCGGCATCCCCTACCAGTTGCTGCCGGTGTTCCTGGTATCCGAGATTGACCAGCTCATCTGCACGCACTACATTGACGCCATCGAAGAATACGGCCTGCCGTCCGACACCTGCCCGGTTCCGACTTCGGAATGCGGTGTTCTGGTTGTCGACCAGCTGCCGCACTGCGGCTCCTGCTTCATCTCAAGCTCGATGCCCTGCGATGGATCCGTCATGGCGTCTTCCTATGTGAACCGCCGCTTCCCGGATCTGCCTGTCTTCCACCTGGCATTCCCGGTCCGCTATCTGGACGAAACCAACCTGCAGTGCGGTGCGGATGACATCAAGGAATGCATTAAATTCGTGGAAAACGTTACCGGATCGAAGTGGAACTGGGATGCTTACTTCACGTGCATGAA
Organism: uncultured Eubacteriales bacterium; assembly: GCA_900313925.1. Taxonomy (GTDB): domain Bacteria; phylum Bacillota; class Clostridia; order Oscillospirales; family Oscillospiraceae; genus UBA2922. The sequence goes on from OMTF01000062.1 coordinate 11,257, forward strand.
GAGATTCAACCGTGAAACCCAGTACGAACTTGAGAAATGGGATATCAACAAGACGGCCTATCCACAGCTTATTGGACCCGCTTATGAGCTGTTCCGCAAGTGGAACTACGAAATGGACGGCGGTGCCGATCCGCGCATCATCGATACCTGCGAGAAGGTAAGCCGCATCCTCAACAAGGCTTATAAGAACAAGGAAGAAGCCTGGCCGGGCAAGATGAAATACAGAGCCATCGTATGGTCCTGCCCGCCGCACTACTTCTCCAACTTCTCCAACTGGGCTGCCAACTGCTGGGGCATTGATGTCCTCGTTGAGATGGAAGGTCTGAACTTCACGAAGCCTCTGGAAACGGAAGATCATGAAGAAGCGCTGCGTGACCTCGCCCGTCTGTACGAACGCATGGTTATGCGCCGGCACACGAATGGCGGCTATCAGAACGTCGTTACGGAACTTTGGAAACAGTGCGAAGCTTGGAACGTGAAGCTGGTTATGATGTATCAGCACGTGGCCTGCAAGAATATGGCTACCGTACAGGGTATCTTCGATGACCAGGCCCGCGAGAGAGGCATAGACCTTATCTGGATTGAGCACGACCTTATGGATCCGAGAACTGTTTCCCGCCGCAATATGCGCGGTAAGGTCAGCAACTTCATGAGCACCGTATACGGCGCCAAGCCGGTAGATGAGTCTCTGGTCGAGTTTGATGACGCCATCAGCATGTAATTAAATTTAGCCATATTATTTACTACTAACGAATAAGGGAGCGAAATTATTATGAAATACTTTGGTGGATGCGACGTAGGATCTACTTATACGAAAGCCGTTATTCTTGATGAGAATGGCAAGATGGTGGCGAACACCACGA
>OMTF01000064.1 GCA_900313925.1 uncultured Eubacteriales bacterium
TGGTTCTTGATGCTGTTGCTGTCGCCCTGCAGCTCATCATCGCGGGACAGGCGGCAGTACAGGGCGGTAATTCTATCGCTGTTTACAGCGGCTTGTGACTGTCTGTTATTCATAAAAAGCTCCTTTCCGACAGCCCTCAAGCGGGTACTGTATTATGGCTCAAAACGCCTGATTTATCAAGGGTTTTCGGCGTTATTCTTTGCTCATTTTTTGCGTCTTCCAAGATCAGTCGGCGCACCTTCTCGTAGGCCGTTTCGTTGGCTGTGGTGCTCGTCCGGCTGCGGACGATATAAATCGTGTCACCGATCTGTTTGACGGAAACTAAACCCATCTGGATCATAGTGGCTCCTTTCTGCCCGGGGAGGGGCGGTCTCAATCTCTACGACTAATCGAAGCGGACAGCGGCGTGGGGCTCCGTGCGCATTTTCGGGAAATCAAAAGGGTAATTAACCCATAAATTGAAATCATGCGCTGTAAACGCCGTAGAAATCGGTGTAATAGTTTCTTTGAATTGTTTGAAAACAGGCACGGCAGACGTGAAATCCGCCGTGCCTGTACCTGTTATCAGGCGATCTGAAGCGCCTGAACTGCCTCGCGGCGTACCAGCTTGGCGTCCATGAACTCCATACCCAGATAGCCGACCTGATCGAGGGTGACGAACTTCTCTTTCAGAGTGCGGACGCTGACCGGGCTGCGGAAGACGATCCAGTAGTAGCTGAAATCACCGAACAGGATCGGCGTATTGCCGGAGCCGACGGAGGGCATATCGTTGGCGATCACCACGGGCTTGCCGAGGATGGTGTCGTTGGCGTGGTTCCACAGGGGGTTGCCATTCTCGTCTTTCAGCAGACGCAGCGCCAGCGCCGTTTCGTCGTTCATCATCCAAACGGCGTTCTTCCGGTAATCGGGATCAAGGGCGAAGAACAGCCGGATCACGCTATCAAACGTGAGTGCGTCCGTGGTAACACCGACCGTCGCGCCGGTCTCCGCGTTCAGAATACCGGTCGGAGCGGAAAGGCCGTTGCCGTTCAGGAAAGCGGCGTCCTCGGCCTTGGCAAAGCATCGAGCAAGGCGCTTCGTGAGATAGTCCTCGATGTCGAAGGTCGCGTCGTGGATGAAGTCGTCGTCGAGTTTCACGAAAACAGCCAGCTTGTGCATATCGACCGGGTAGCGGGTGAAATCGTTGACAGCGTCAAAGATCGGAATGGAGCCGCCCTCCGGTACCCACGCCGCGATATCCTCGCAGTCTTTTGCGAAGATGCGGCTGGAGCCGCCGTAGGCGTGGATAACCGTAGCCAGATTACGGAAGATGCTTTCCTTTCGGATCGCCTTGCTGTACTTATCCTCTGCGCCGGAGGGGAGGTAAAAACCTCCCGACTCACGAGCAGAACCACTCGACAGGGTGTCGGTTACATCTTTACCGCCCTTCATGACGTTCCAGAAATGGCGGTCATATTCGGCAGTGCCGGTGAAATAGTCGCGTTCGTTGAATGTGGTCATAATCGTAACCTCCTTAGTCTTTGTCGCAGACCGGACACTTTCGTATTTTTAGTGTCTCATTTCGATCAGTCTGCGCCGATTATTGCAGCCCTTGGCGATCAGCCGCTGGGACAGCGCATACAGTTCATCCGCAGCGGCGGCGATGGCGTCGGCAGTGCGTCCGACGTTGTGCACGGTCTTGACGATCATGGGATTGCCCTCTCCGGTAAACCAGAGATACAGCGTGGCCGGGCATTTTCGGTTTGCGCGGCTCACATCGCTGATCTCGACGTCGAAGCCGTTGCCGTAATCGCGGTACAGGCAACATTCCAGATCAATGTTGTAAATCCGGTATCCATCTCCGCTTTTCTTTTCTGCTCGCGAAGACGGAAGAGCTCATCGGCAATGGCATCATAGCGCTGCTTGTCGTTTGCGGCCCTGACCAGTTCATGCTGCAGTTCATCCGGCCTTTTCTGCATCCCTTCCGGCAACAGGGCGTCGGCGCGGGCGACCGCCTTGTCAAAGGTCTCCTTATCGATGATCGCGGGATAGACCATATCGCTGAGTTTGTGCCTGCTCTCCAGCAGGAGCCTGACGGTAACGGGGTCTGTTTTCAGTCCGGAAGCGGAGGACGCCTGAACGAGTGTCATCCTGGACAGATAGTTTTGATAAAGACGGCGGATGATTTCCGCTTCGTCCTTCAAGATGACAGTGCGTCCGCGTTCAATCAGGCAGAGAAGATACTGGTATTTAACAGACGGATCAGGAAACCCCGGTATGAGAGCGGATTTACATGGAAAATAAGAGCGGGCACTCCCTGGGGACAGATTTTCCTGATACCCTTTTCTCGTAATCGGACACTAGTTTTGGCTGCGGATGAAGAGACTAATATCGTATAGTATCAAACTTTAGCCAGAAATCCAGGAAAGGGCAAGTATCGCATGGCAGGCGAAGAGACACGCAAGATGGTGAAAATTATTAAGACAACCTGCTGAGGAACTTGCACGTTAGCGTATCAGACGGAGAAAATCATCGATGCATTTCTAAACCCTTGGTTATTCGATCCAATTGATTTCTTAAGCCGCGGATAGCAATTCCGGCAAGGTCAAGTTCATCCGTTTTAAAGCGCTTCACTGCAGCACGGTTATCCTCATCATTAAAAGTGGTAAAAAGCTCCTTCGTATATATAGCGACTTCCATCCCTCGCGCAGTCGCCTTTTGCATCACTTCTTTGAGCTTTTCGGAATCAGCTGTCAGGATCACGATCGGCTGTTGAGACATGGGAAGGTAACGGACCCCATCTGCATCTTCATAGGGTTCACCGGTGATCTCCCCAGATTGCGCAATGCCACTCATAAGGAATGCCGTAACGTTCAGTTCCTGCCAGGGTTCAAGCCCATCAAGTAAAATAACTTTTATCTTTGTATCAAAGCTCACAGAGATCTTCCTTCCTTCAATAAATTCAGATTTCGCTGGTAATTACATATATTTTGCATTATTATAGTCCCGGGAAACAATACAGTAAAATTGAAATAATTGAATTAAAGTTCAAAAATATTGAATTTTAAAAAACAGGTGATTCGCACAGAGTCAGCGGTGCAAAGATAAGGAGAAATAATGGATATCAAAAATTTGGTCACGGTCAAAAGGATCATTGAAGAAGGGAGCTTTCAAAAAGCTGCCCAGGTGCTGAACTATGCACAGTCCACAATCACATTTCAAGTACGTCAGCTGGAGCAAGATTTGGGTACGCAGATATTTGAGCGACGCGACAATCGAATGGTGCTGACGGAAGCCGGCAGAGATCTCCTGCCGTTTATCAACAATGTACTGAACAGTGTCGATGCCCTGCAAAAATACAGCGAGCAGCGAGACGCACTGCAGGGCATCCTTACGATTGCGGCACCGGAATCGATCGTAACATACTGGCTGCAGCCTGTATTGAAAGAGTTTAGGGAAAAAGCGCCGAAGGTAAAGCTTCGCCTGAGAACCATGAATTGTTTCTCTATTTACCACCTGTTTTGCAACAGCGAAAGTGACGTCGACGTTGCAATTCATTTTGACGTCGGAAGTTATCCGGACCGGGTTTTGGTAACCAGACTTCGGTCATTCCCGCTTACACTTGTCGGATCACCGGACCTTACGGAGCGGGAGCGCGATTTTATCACGCCAAACCAGCAGAAGACCATCTGCAACATCCAAAATGACCCGGATTCGCTGTCACTGAAAATTTTGCGGCGCTACCTTCAGCAGCAAAATATCTCATTAGAGGAAAGCCTTGAAGTCTGGAGCATTGAAGCAATCAAGCGAAGTGTGATGAGCGGCCTCGGCGTTGCATTTCTGCCGCGCTTTACACTTGAAGAGGAGCTTAATTCCGGAGAACTGATAGAAATTCCGACCGCGATGGAGAAGCCACAGATGACAGCTGTTCTAGTTCGACAGAAAAGGCACTGGAAGAGCCCGGCTGCATCTCTGCTAATGGACATTCTTACTAAATCTTTCCCGCAGGAAATGCCACACACGGCGATAGCATAACGGTTTGGAAATTTCGCGGATAGCTTCCGGACATAGCTGCGGCGCTGAATGCGGATGCCGCTTGAAGCTGCCAGCCCAATTGGCACAGCCGATTTCTCAGATGTCCCTTTTTCTGACAGAGAAAGCGAAGTAAAGCTAGCACCGGAATCTTCACAGGCCAATCAGTGGAGCTCCCGGTGTATAGCGGGCAGACTGATGTACTGAAGTGAAATTTTCTCTTAGTTCACGTCTATCCGACCGCATCTGATTAGAACAAGATCCCTAGTGAAAAGTCAATGCTGCTCGGAAAGGCTAACAAAAAGCAGGATCTCTTTCAGCGCATTCATAAACAGGAAAGCCCATATGTTCCGGCGATTCTATGACATAGAAAAAGACCACCGTAATTCCAGTAAAATTACGGTGGTTGTCTGGCGGAGAGAAAGGGATTCGAACCCTTGCACGGTGTGACCCGCCTACCGGTTTTCAAGACCGGACCCTTCAACCACTTGGGTATCTCTCCAGGGTATCTGCGGATAATTACGTCTGTTGCGAGTGAGAAAAAACTTTCACAGACAGCCGCAGGCTGTCTGTGAAGATGGCGCAGAAGGAGAGATTTGAACTCTCGCGGTGCTTTAGACACCCTACTCCCTTAGCAGGGGAGCCCCTTCGGCCTCTTGGGTACTTCTGCCTGCCGATTACTGCGTTTAAAAATACTAACATAGGAAGCAGTTGCTGTCAAGAAAAACCGCCTGAATACCGGCATCTAGGAAATTTCAGCAGTAATTGTCGCACCTTCAGATTGCTGACCCGGCCGGCCAGCGGATGTCTCCGGCCTGTACATTACATTTGCTGAATGGCATGAACTTCTGAGGCCTGTCGTCCATCCGATTTTCGATCCGCTGCATCGATCCTGCCGGGATTCTTTCGAAGCCTGTCCCGCAGGAAAAGTACCTCCGGAAGATACGGCTTCTGCTTTTCTTGCTCCCGCACTGCCATCCGCTTAAAACGACTGCTGAAAACAATTCCGGCCATGCAGGAAACAGGAAAGACATCTCAGCGCCGATTGGAAGGGCGCCAAATTTTCATTTTTTCCGCTTCGCGAATAAGATCTTCACGGAAATCCGGATGTGCGATGCCGATCAGGGCTTCTGCCCGCTCCCAAGTTGTTTTTCCGGTCAGAAATGCGGTACCGTATTCCGTTACGAGATAAGCAGTCTGGGTTCGGGGCGTTGTTATAATATCCCCTTGGGTAAAGCAAGGGCGGATATTGGAATGGATGCCGCCGGATTTGTCTGTGAAAGTGGAAGAAAAAGCAAGAAAACTTAAGCCTCCCGCGGAGAGGTAGGCGCCGGTTACGAAATCAAGCTGGCCGCCGGTTCCTGAAATCTGGCGGGTGCCGGACGATTCCGAGCAGACTTGCCCGAAAAGATCTGCGGCAATGCAGCCGTTGAGGGATACAAAATCCGGAATTCTTGCAATTGTTGCCGGATCGTTTACCCAGAACATGGGGGCGGAGAGAACATCGGAATTGTGATCCAAAAAGTCATAAAGTTCCCGAGAACCCATGCTGATGGAGAAAATGCCTTTCCCTGGCAGCACAGACTTCTTCCGGTTTGTAATTTTCCCCGCTTTGTACAGATCCAGATAGCCATCGCTCATCAGCTCCGTATGCATGCCCAAATCCTTCAGATCCGACTCGGCGATGAGAGAACCGAGGCTGTTGGGAATGCCGCCGATTCCTAGCTGCAGAGTCATCCCATCCCGGAGAAAGGGGAAAATATTAGAGGCTATCTTCCGGTCCGTGCTGCTGGGAGCCGTCTTTGGAAATCCGCAGATAGGGCAATCGCTTTCAACGAGGGCGTCTACCTCGGAGATATGAATAACATCATTTTGAATACCGCGAATAACCGGCATATTGGGATTGACTTCCAGGACAATGTTCCGTGCGGCTGATACGAGCTCTCGAGTGCAGCAGTTTGTGATGCCTACGGAGAAATTCCCTTGGTTATCCATGGGAGCTACGGTCAGCATGGCCACATCAATCGGCGCGTAGCCACGGTTATAGTAAGAGCCGCAGAAGCGAAACAGCATCGGTGTATGATAGGCACGGCCGGCATCGGCGTATTTGCGATCCAAACCGGAGAAATGCCAGAGATTATAGGTGAAGGAGACTTGTTCCGGATCTTTCTCTACAACCTGAACCGGTTTTACCGAAATTGCGTTGCGGACTTTAACATCTTTCAGCTCTCCAACGCGATCCCCCAATGCGGCATCCAATGCCTCTGGAAAAGAGCCGCTTTGGCCGTAATCAACCCAATCACCGTTGCGGACCAGCTGGACCGCTTTTTCCGGAGATGTCTTTTTTACCGCGTAAAGATCTGCGTAACTCATAATAATTCCTCCTGGCGGGCCTCTTCCCTAACGGGAGAGGCCCGAAAGATTTTACAGCGGTCCGGCGGAATGCAGTAAAAAGTTTCGCCGGACGGCTCCTTATCCTATGCTTTCAGCTTACCACATTTTTGGGTGGATGAGGTGTGTATTATTCATTTTGGAGAGACTGCCGGCCGACGGATTCCTAAAAAGACGGCAAGTCCTGCCACCGTTAAAATCAGCATCATCAGGATCGTACTGGCATACGAACCGCTCCGATCAAAAAGCTGCCCTGCTAGAGTTGAGGAGAAGGATGCAAACAGAAGATTCGTATTGATAACGGAAAAGTTCTGTGCATAGTTTTCTCTTCCAAAAAAATCACTGATTAGGGCGGAGTTGGTCGGAGTGACGCCGCCGTATGCCAGACCGCCAAGAATAAAGCCTGCGGTCAGCAGCGCGAAGCTCCGGAGTCGAAGCGCAAGAAGAACGGCGATGCAGGCTCCGGCGTACAGCACCAAATCCGTCGCGATGGAAGCTCTATATCCGCGCCGGTCAAACAGCATGCCGAAAAGCACACGACCGACGCCGTTGAAAATAGATAAAAGACCGACCATAGTTGCGGCGGTACTGTCGGAAATGCCCGGATCTGCCTCAGCAGCGATTCCACCCGCCTGAGAGACCAGCGCAAGGCCGGCAGCGCTGAGCAGTACGGCCCAAAGATAATAAAGCCAGAAACTTGACGTTTTGAGCATCCGGTGCGTGTCCGCTTCCATAGCCGGTTTCCGTGCAGATATTGCTCCGGATTGATATCCTTCAATATCTTCCGGCTTTGGATACTTAATGAAGCCGCTCAAAAGAATCATCAGCAAGCAGATTGCGAAGCCGAGAAAGCGAAATGCGGTTCTCTAGGCTTCTCCGCCATCCGCAGGAGCTGCCGCGGCGAACAGCTTTCCGAACAGAAAACTGCTCAGTCCGAAGCCCATCAGCAAAATGCCGGATATCATGCCCTGACGATCCGGAAACCAGGCGCATACGCTGCCCATGACAGCCGTATAGGCAAATCCGGCGCCCGCACCGCATAGGATACCGAAGCCGATATACAGGATTGCGGGCGTCCGTGCTTCGCCGGTGATTAGAAAACCAGCCAGAAAAATCACACCGGAAAGCAGAATAAAAATACGCGGCTTCAATTTTTTGGATAGGAAGCCGGCGGCCATGGCACCAATACAGAAAAAGCACATCGTAAGTGTAAAGGTTACTGACAGCTGCGCGGCGGTCCAGTCCGGGTAACTTGCGCGGATGGAACGGGAGATAACAGACCAGGCGTAGACAAGCCCAGCCATCAGCAGGATCAGGAATCCTGCTGCGGCAGTGAGCCAGCGCTGCTGAGATGCTTCAGGACGCGCTTTCATGGATTATCCTTTTTGGCAGCGGCTCCGATCGAATATCCCTTTTCAAATGCTTCGTAATTGAGCGGCAGCAGATCCGGCCGTTTGCCGAGCTTTACGTTCATGGCATCAAGAAGAACCTTCTTATCCAGAATATCCGTGAAGCCGACATAAACACCAAGCATGATAATATTCAGGATTTTCGCATTGCCCATATCCATTGCCATTTCCGTCACCGGCGCTTCAATAACCCGGATGTCGGGGCGGGAAACATCGGGATCGACAAGAGAGGTATTGAGAAACAGATTCCCGCCCGGCTTCAGCTTCGGCAAAAAGCGAACCAGAGACGGCTGGTTCATTATGATGAGATCATCGGCCATGTCTACAACAGGAGCACCGATTTCTTCATCCGAAATGGAAACGTAGCAGTTTGCCGTACCGCCGCGCATTTCCGCGCCGTAGGAGGGAAAATAGGTGACATGCTTATCTGTTGAGTTGCAGGTGCCGAAAGCGAGAAGCGTTCCTATCATCATAACGCCCTGACCGCCGAATCCGGCACATATGAGATTTCTTTCCATTGCAGCTTCGCCTCCTTAGTTCGTTTCGGAAGATCCGGATTTTTCACAGCCATGATCACGGATCACGCCGAGAGGAAATTCCTTCAGCATATTTTCACGGATGAAATCAAGCGCCTTGACCGGCGTAAGACCCCAGTTTGTAGGACAGGAAGTTACGATTTCGACCATGCAGAATCCTCTGCCTTCCATTTGATACTGAAAAGCCTTTTTTATGGCTGCTTTCGTCCTGCGCGCACTGGCGGGGTCAATGATGGTTACCCGCTCTAGATAATACGGGGCGGTCAGCTGATTAAGAATCTCACACATATGCATCGGATAACCGTGCTTTTTTTCCGGATCCCGACCGCCGGGCGTAGTTGTCGTTTTCATTCCCAGCAGCGTGGTGGGTGCCATTTGCCCGCCGGTCATTCCATAAATGGCATTGTTGATGAAAATGACGGAAATATTTTCTCCGCGATTGGCAGCATGCATGGTTTCCGCCAGACCGATGGACGCCAGGTCACCGTCTCCCTGATACGTGTATACAATGGAATCCGGGCTTGTCCGCTTCAAGCCGGTTGCGACCGCGCAGGCTCTGCCATGGGGGGCGAGCGTTGTGTCGTGCGTTACGTATTTCTGCCCTAAGCCGCAGCAGCCGACGCCTTCAACTCGGACCAGCCGTTCAACGATTCCCAGCTCCTCTTCCACTTCTCCGATAAATTTATGGATTGTAGAGTGCATGCATCCAGGGCAGAATCCGGATATGCTATCATTAATTCCAATAGTCCGGGAGTAAACTTTCTTTTCCATCAGCCAAGCACCTCCTTAATAAGCGCATGTGCTTCCGCAAGCACTTTTTCCTTTGTCATAATATTGCCGCCGGAACGAAGGCACTCACGGATGGGCGTCCTTCCACGAACGGCGTGCTCCACGTCCCATTTCATCAGAGCCGGAATGGACATTTCCACATCCAGAATTCCCTTGACGCGATCAAAATTAATATTCTCATAATCCGCGTACGGGAAGGGAGAGGCAATCAGCGGACGAATAAGACCGACCTTGTAGCCTTCTTTCCGGAGGTCACGGATCGCGGCTTTGGATACGCGGGCGGAGATACCATAGGACGCTATGAGAATGTCCGCGTCCTCATCCATAAAGTGCTCCGCGCGAAGAGAATTGGTCTGCCAGGTTTCATACATGGCGGCAGCCTGCTTATTTCGAAGCTCATGATCCTCTCCGATATTTCCCGGATGGGCAAGCGCCCGCTCCGCAAGAGGATGCCCTACAATTGCTTTCGGCCGATGAGCGTCTTTCAGGGATTGCACTTCCGCATCACTTTTCATTTCCGGCAGAACTACGGGTTCCATCATGGTGCCGAGGACGCCGTCTGCCAGAATCATAACCGGATTTTCATCCCGAAATGCAACATCAAAAGCTTCATACACCATGTCTACGCATTCCTGCACGGTGGACGGAACATAGACGATCATCCGGAATCCGCCGTTACCGGATGCTTTGGTCGCCTGTAGATAATCCATCTGCGCCGGCCGGATATCCCCGATCCCGGGACCGCCGCGAGCTACATTGACAATTACAGCGGGAATGCGCGCCGAAGCCAGAAAAGAAATTCCTTCGCTGTAGAGGCTGATGCCCGTGCTGGAGGAGGAGCTCATGACCCGCGTTCCGGTCTGCGCAGCACCGTATATCATATTGACGGATGCGATTTCACTTTCTCCCTGAACAAAGGTGCCGCCTATTTCCGGTAGCCGTCGGGCAAAATACTCCGGAATCTCATTCTGCGGTGTGATAGGATATCCGGCAAAAAACCGGCAGCCGGCACGCACGGCCGATTCGGCAATGGCTTCGCAGCCTTTCATGAATACTTTAGCCATTTCATCAGGCCTCCTCTCTGTAAACTTCTATTGCAGCATCCGGACACATCAGCGCACAGGTTGCGCAGCCGATGCAATTTTCCGGTCTGACCATCGTGATATAGCGGTACCCCTGCGGATTGACATCCTTTCCGAAATCAAGAACATTTTTCGGACAGAATTTAATGCAGTATCCGCATGCTTTGCAGCTTTCGCTGCGAATTTCAATTCTTCCTTTAACCATTTTGCACCTCCTTAAAGAGCCGGTTTCGAAGGCCGGCTATTAACTATCAAATAATATTGAGCCGTCAGTCTTCCGCCCATTCGTACGTCATGTATAAGTCCAATGGCAAAACCGGCAGTTCGCAGGGATTTCCAACAAGGCGGCAGAGCCTGCGCATGGCGGCAGCGGCTTCAACGGGCAGCACATTTCCAAGCATTGCAATGGTCCTCCTTATACCTTCCGCAACATCTTCCGGTGTGGTGGAAAGACCAATGTTCGGGTTGCAGAGGATTCCGAGATTCCGCAGCTCCAGTCCGGCTGCCCTAAGGACTTTCGAAAAAGTTTCATCGATGTGAGAAGGATCCATGGACCAGGGACGGTATGGATTTACGACATAGAAGGTTTTCGTGCACTGCTGGCGGAGAAGCTCGGAATAAATCCGGATGAGGCGCGAGCCTGTATCCCCTCCGCCAACATCCATAAGCACAATGCTTCCTGAATCCTGCAGCGCTTCTGCAACACCGCCGACCGCTACCGGTGCATCGGCCGGCTGTTCAGCAAAATGGAACACAATTCCAGCCTGCTCAATTGATTCCCGGACATCACGGCTGCGGTACAGCGGCTTTGTCTGATCGAGGTCAAAGAAATGAACCGGCTTATCCTGTCCATTTCGGCAGTCCATGGCCATATTCAGGGCAAGCTCCGTCTTTCCGCTTCCGGCTTCGCCGATAAAAACGAAGTTTTTATACTGCTGCAGCTGCTGCCGGGTAAACTGCTCCATTGTCTCTGTGTTCTCCTTCCTTATCGCGACCGCGGAAAAGTCTTAAAAAAAGGCTGCAGTATCGGGACTGCAGCCTGCTGTTGCTGTTCCGATAGATCAGAACATTTTGTCGTAGTTCGCTTGGATTGCTTTTATAATAGTCGTAATGACATCGCAGGTCGGCGTCGGCACGCCGGTCTGTTTTCCGTAGCGGGAAAGCGTTCCGACCAGACTGTCGACTTCAGTCTGACGCTTGTGCTGAAGGTCCTGGGTCATGGAGGGATAGTAGTAGCCAAGTCCACGTACGGTAGGTTCCATTTCCTTCTGCATTACTTCCCAAAGCCCGGGAATGCCCATAGCTTCCGCTACATTGCTGCCTTCGTGCCATATATCCCAGACCAACTTTACACCGTTTGGATCATCATAGACGTCCTTGACCTTCATGCGCAGAACCGTGCATACGGTGTTATAGCCGCTGTTGGACAGGGCTTTTTTCCAGACCAGTGGACGCACATCGTCATAATATTTCGGATTCAGGCCTCCGGCTTTGAAACAGGTTTCCAGATAATTTCCCGCACGGTCTGTCAGAGCATTGCGCTCCAGCGCACCGAAGAACATATTCTGCCCCGGGAACGGCCGTGCTAGACAGGCACCAGGCCGGGTAAGCTCAGTTCCCATATTGCCGCACCCGTAGAGGATCCGGTTGGCGGGAACAACCTTTCGGACGTTTTCCTCGTTGCCGAGGCCGTTCTGCAGTGTGCAGACGACAGTGTCCGGTCCGATGCAGGCCTTATCAGCGGCCAGCACTTTCTCAGTCACAGTGGACTTTACCATTAGAATGACGATGTCCATTACGCCGATGGTGTCGACGCGGGTAGCTGTTTTAAACCCAGTCAGGTGAAACTCTCAGTCCGGATTTGAGAAATCCATTCCGTCTGCGGCGACTTTTTCCATATGCTCCTGGTTCAGATCCACAAGCGTAATGTCATCGGCCCCGCCTTTTTTCAAGTAGCAGGCGAAAACGCTTCCTGCCGCACCGGCTCCGATTATTGCCAGTTTCATTTCAGTTTCACTCCTCTCTGCTTTACGCGAAAACGCGTTGCTGCGAGACAGCCGGTTCAGTCCCCGATGCCGGTTGCTTCGATGTTGTGCTCTTTAAGATATTTCTTACTGATTTTGTGACTTCCCACAAAGATAGCCGGAATGAGGATGATCGGGAGATTCAGATAACCAAGGATTCGATATCCCGTAGAAACCAGCTTAACAATGCCAAAGCGGGAAGCTGCGGCGCAGGCAATCAGCATCAGGGCGACGAAAATGCCATCCCGGAGCGGCTTGTGTTCGCCTTCCTTTGGCTGATAGTACTTGCTGAAACGGGCAACGCCGGCGAAGGCGAATCCGACGACAGTGCTCAGCACCGCAATAAAAACAATGATGATATAGACAATCGTAAGCCAATTGAAGCCGAGCCGCTGTAGGAGCGCGTAGAAGGGGAGAGCCTCCTCGGTCACTTTAAATACATTGGTATAGCTGAATAGGAGCGTTCCAAGGATTACCAGCAGCAGGGAGTTTGCCCAGAAACCGGTAATGGCGGCTTTTTTGGATTCACGGCGGTCTGGAAGCGTATCGGAAACGGAAGCAATATTGGCAACGACCGTAGCCTGGAAGGCCGCGTAGACAATCGCGCTCCAAATGGCGCCGAGCCAGTTGACGTGAGGAAGATTCTGCTTCTGGTTGGCTACCGAACCGGCCAGATCTGCGTCTCCGTAAATCATTAGAAGTATCAGAATAACCAGAAGAATTCCGACGACAAAGAACATCATGTACGACGAGGCCTTACGGACAAGATCTGCACCGTAAGCGCACAGAAGAGCTCCGCAGATTACGACAATGGCAACACCGATCCAGTAGTTAAATCCAAAATGGGAATTCATCAGCGTTGCGACCGCATTGATGCTCCCGCCGAGGGCTGTCAGAATAGTCACCAGGAAGGAAATATCAAATAGAATGACAACCCACTTCGCGCCGAACAACTTGGTGACCCACGACTGATAGTCATAGGCGTGATAAATCCGTGAAAATTCCATAGAGCAGTATAAGGCATAGGCCAGAATGCCCATAGCAAGGAATGTCACACATAGTCCCGGAATGCCGTAATTTACGTAGTAGACGTCGATCTGGGTGCCGCTGGCTACGCCGGGACCGAAGTGCGTTCCCATCCACACAGCGGCGACGCTGATGAATATGGGAAGCCCCTTTTTCTTTTTGCTTTCCTCCATAATTTC
>OMTF01000057.1 GCA_900313925.1 uncultured Eubacteriales bacterium
AACTTTGATTATTAATACTATAAATATTTTTATCCATGTTTATATTATACCATATAGCACCACCGGATACAAGCAAAACGGCGGCTTACTCATGTCTGAAGACACGTGAATGCGCCGCCGGACTTTTCAAATTTTTTCTGCCTGAGAGTATTTTGGGTTCCCGTTTATTTCGCACCGGAAGCCGAAGAGCGGAACCGGGGTCCGAAAAGGCTGTCTCTGCTTTTTCACAGAGGCAGCCTTTCCAATTTCTTTGTTCTGTTTATCAGGCTACGTCGTTTGTCGTCCGCATTCTGCGGCCTTTTGCAATTCCGACGGCTTTCAAAACGTCATCTACCGTGCTGACCGGCACGATATTCAATTTTTCCTTCGCCTCATTCGGCACTTCGTCCAGATCCTCTACGTTTTCCTGCGGGATCAGGACGGTTTTTATCCCCGCACGAAGCGCCGCCATCAATTTTTCCGGCAGTCCTCCGATCGGCGTTACCGCGCCGCGAAGAGAAACCTCGCCCGTCATCGCAAATTCTGGGCTGACAGACTTTCCTGTCACCAGGGACGCGATCGCCGTCGTAAGCGTAATCCCAGCGGAAGGTCCGTCTTTCGGAACTGCTCCGGAAGGCACATGGATGTGCAGATCGTTTTTCTCAAACAGCTCCGCCTTGTCGGGATACATGTACTTGACAAGGCTTACGGCAATCTGCGCCGATTCCTTCATAACGTCTCCCAGTTGTCCGGTGAGAATTATCTTGCCGCTGCCTTTCGTAAACAGAGTTTCTATAAAGAGGATTTCCCCGCCGGCGGATGTCCAGGCAAGTCCGGTGACAATGCCCGGCTTTTTCTTCGCCAATATATGTTCATGATGAATCGGCTTTGCATCCAGATACTCCCGCAGGTTTTCGCCTGTCACATCAAGATGCTCCGCTTCCCCTTTCACAATTTCCACCGCCGCGCAGCGGCAGAGGCTGTCCAGCCGTTTCTTCAGCCCGCGCACGCCGGCTTCCATGGTATAGTCAGAAATAATATCCCTGAGGGCCTCATCGTCAATACTGAGGTTTTCCTCCTTGAGCCCCACGCTCTTCATCGCCTTGGGAAGAAGATGGCGCTTAGCAATCTCAAACTTGTCCGAAGCCGTGTAGCCAGGGAACTGGATTACTTCCATGCGGTTGAGCAGCGGTTCCGGAATGGTATCCAGAGAATTGGCAGTGCAGATGAACATCACATTGGAAAGATCGTACGGAACATTCATGTAGTGGTCGGTAAAGGTGCTGTTCTGTTCCGGATCCAGAACCTCTAGCAGGGCGCTGGCCGGATCCCCGTTGTAGGACTGCCCCAGCTTATCCACCTCATCGAGAACCATCACGGGGTTGGAAACGCCGCTTTTTGCAATGCCATCCATAATTCGTCCCGGCATAGCTCCGATGTAAGTTCTGCGGTGGCCGCGGATATCTGCTTCATCGCGCACGCCGCCCAGGCTTACGCGGACATACTTCCGGTTCATGGCGCGGGCAATGCTCTGGCCGATGCTGGTCTTGCCCGTGCCCGGGGCTCCGACAAACAGGAGGATGGATCCGGACTGCTGCCGGCGCAGATTCATCACCGCAATCTGCTGAATAATTCTCTTTTTAACCTTCTTCAGACCGAAATGGTCCTCTTCCAGAATCTCTTCTGCCCGCTGGATGTCCACCGGCTTCGTCTCCTCTGTCTTCCAGGACAGGCTCGTAATAAAATCCAGATAGTCATAGAGCATTCCGTATTCGGCGCTGTTCTTTCCTTCCTGTTTCAGCCGGTTGAGCACTTTATCCGCCTCTGCGCGGGCGGTATCATTCATACCGGATTCTTCAATTTTCAGTTCGAATTTCCGAATGTCCGTCACGTTTTCCGGGTGCATTGCGTCCAGTTCCTTCTGCAGATATTCCATCTGCTTTTTGATCGCGGACTCGCGGTAGGTTTTCTTGTAGTCCTCTTCCTGCTCATTTTCCGCTTCGCTGCTCAGCTTGCTCATTTCCACGTACTCGTAGATTTCCTTTTCAATCATTTCCGTACGCCGAATCTCACTGTCTTCTGCGATGATCGCGTATTTGTCTGCGCTGGAAGTCGTAAACCACGGGGAGAGAACCGCCGCGATTTCGCCTACGCTTTCCCAGTGCGAAATATAGCTTCGGGCCATTGGGCCCCATGGAAAGCGGGTAACAAACTTCTGCAGGGAACTCTTCATGGCTTCCGTGCGCTGCGTCTGCTCTTCCTGCGGAAGCAGATCCGTATCCGGCTGCGGCGATATCGTCAGCGAAATGCCGCCTTCCGTCCCGATCAGGATGGAATCGACATGGACTCGTTCCTGCGTGCGCACTTCCACAAAGCCGTTGCCGCTTATTTCCGTGATGATGCCGGTGACTGCGATGGGATAGAAACCGTCCTCCGTCATCTTCTGCTTATCGATTTCTTCCTTCGCCATCAGGAAGACTACTTTTTTCCCCGCTTCCGGCTCCTTTCCTGTCCGATTCTGAAAATTATCTGCGGAAAAGTACAGCTTGATGCGGGGCACAACGATTATATTGTATAAAGGCATTACGATCATGGTTATTAACCTCCTTGCCGAAAGTGTTCTCTGTTCTTGTTTTTTAGCACTCTTTCATTGTGAGTGCTAATTCCGGGTTAAAATTTTTTGGCTTCTGCGGAAGCCAAAAGCTGCTACCATTAACCTTGACAAATGTCAACTATTTGCTAGAATAGTACCACGAAGTCTGACAGTTGTCAATGCTTTTCCATAAACTTTTCAAACTTTTGGGAGTGGGCCTATGTATCGTGGACGGAATAAAATTGCTCATGGCTCTCAACGGCAGATCGCCGACGCAATGGTCGCACTGCTGCAGGAAAAGCCCTACGCAGGCATTACGGTATGTGAGCTGTGCCGCCATTCCCACGTATCCCGGCAGACATTCTATTCCCTCTTTGATTCCAAAGACGACGTTATCTGCTATGCGCTGGAAACCAGCTGCGTCTTTGAGCCTTCCTCCTGCAGCGGGGAGGGAAAAGACTGCTGTCTGCATTCCATCAGCCAGGCTTTCAGCCACTACATTCACGAGCAGCAGGAGTTTCTGCAGCTGCTCGTGGACAACGGCATTATCTACTTCATGCAGGAGAGTCTGATGGATTCGTTTCTGTCCTGCTCCCGTTTCTGCGGAGGGGAATCGGAAAGCTACCGGAGATATCTGGCGGATTTTCTAGCCTCCGGCCTCACCGGCATTGCAAACGAATACATTCTTTCCGGCGAACAGACGACTTCTGAGGATCTTTCCTCCCTCATCTATCGTCTGTTCAGCGGCACTTATTTCCATTGATGGAATTTTGGGAAGTGCAAATTTTCATTTTTTTCATTTTCTTGGCAGCGATCTTTCTTATTATATTTAATGAGCCCCCGCGGCGCGAAAGGCGCCTTTCATTTTGTTTTTTCAGAAATTCGTTCGAAGGGGAGGTATCCTATGGCATCCACTACTACGGGAAAAACCCGGCCGGAAATCAGCAGCAAACTTCGGCATAACATTCTCAAGCTTCCCGAAGAAATTCGCCGCTGCAGCGGCATCGTCATTTTCGGAAGGCGGATAAAAAGCCTTGTATTTACGACCGATATTGCCATTATCCGAAACTGCGACGCGGATGCAGTTTTTGCCGTCTACCCGTTCACGCCTCAGCAGACCATCAGCGACGCCCTGATAAAGTATGCCTCCATGCCTGTTTTCTGCGGAGTCGGCGGCGGAACCACGCAGGGTGCCCGAACTGTAACTCTTGCCCGGGATGTGGAATGCGAAGGGGCCTGGGGTGTCGTGCTGAACGCGCCGGTATCCAATTTCAACGTGCGTGCCGTTGCCGAAGCGGTCGACATTCCGACGATTATCACCGTTGTAAGCGCCGACACGGACGTGCGCAGGCGCTTGGATTCGGGTGCCGCCATTCTGAATGTCGCCGGCGGGGCGGCAACGCCGGATATTATCCGAAAGATTCGGAAGACAGAACCGGAAGTCCCTATCATCGCGAGCGGCGGAAATGAGCCGGAAAGCATTCTTCGCACCATTGAAGCCGGAGCCAACGCAATCACCTATACGCCGCCCACAACACAGGAGCTGTTCTCCAAGACAATGGGTCTCTACCGGGAAAATCCGACGCCGCAGTCCGACTTGGCGATGCTGACCGAGCGGCAGCGGACGCTTCTGCATAACATGTATCAAAAAATTTCGCACTCCATGAACACCGGCAGATTCGGCAGGATGGACATGGAAGAACTGGAAGCGGAACTGCATGACGCGATTTCCGCCATGGGAGAGGACCGAAAAGGACATTCGGACAGGAATTCCTGATATTGGAATCCGCTGCCTAATTTTCAAGGGAACCCGTTTCCCCATAGCGATGTACCCCCCTTGCCGCTCAGGGCAAAAGGGGTACATCGTATTTGCGGCGGAGGCCGGAGCCCGTTAGGAATGCGGTTCTCCCCCGTTCTGCTTTTCACGTAAGCTCCGGTTCTTTTTCTGCTGTCCTCCCTCATAATGCGGACACAGATACCTGGATTTCCCCTCACTTGCCATGCCGTATTCAATCGCCTGTCTTGGACAGCCGCAGATGCACGCCTGGCAGTGAACGCAGGGACCCGTCCATACGGGATATCCGCCTTCCATCCGGATCCCGTTTACCGGGCAGACTTTTTCGCATCTTCCGCAGGAAATGCAGTCTTCCGTCACCCAGAATGGTCTGGAAGTAATCAGCGCATGGCGGAATACCGGGTTGACAAGACGAGAATAAACCCGATCAAGCCGGGAAACGGGCTTGCATGGGATGGGGTCGTTTTTCCTCATAGCGCGAGCCGCGGAGTGCAGAACCGGCTCCGCCTTGTCCCGGATCCGTTTTGCCTCAATGTCATCCGGGACCGGAAACATACAGACATAGTTTTCCGGCATGACAACTTCTTTTAGTCCCATGAAATCGAAATTCTTCTCTCTGCAGAGCTTCCGTACATAGCGAACCGCGTCCCCGACTTCTGTCCCGCAGGTCAGAATAAAATAGGCCATCCGGCTTCCCCCGAAGCGGCTTTTTTGAATCCAATCCTCAAATATGCGCGGAATTCGCCACCCATGCGTAGGGCAAACGAAAACATACGGCTTTTCCGACTGAAAATTTCCGGTTTCTCCGTGTTTTATCTGTGTGTTGATTCCCTTCAGTTCATCGCCGGTATCCGCTGCAAGCAGTTCCGCCGCATAGCGGCTGTTCCCTGTGCCGGTGAAATAAATTATCATGAATCCTCCCTCAGGTTTCCCAATAAATCCAAGCGGTTTCTGTATCGATTTCATCCTGAATGGCGCCGTCGCTTCCTTTCAGCGACTCCGCCGCACGAATGGCCTGTTCCGCCTTCGCCTGAATCTGCTCCGCTGTGAGATCGCAGCGGTGTAGAATGCGTAAGGCAAACTCCTCCGGGGTTCGGCGGTCCGACCATCGATAGTCAATATAGCGAATACGCGGTGTATAGCCTGCTTCCCAGATTCCCCGGATGACATTGGCACAGTCTACGTCCATGGATTCTCGCACACTGGATTCCTCATCCTTCAGCTGCATCTGCTCTAAAAACGCGTCCCGGATCGGCTGGCGCCAGCTGGAAAATCGCGCTACAAAGCACCAGCCATAGGTAATACGGCTCATTTTCTGAATGGTATGGACATCATGTACCGCTTCCGACATCGTCGAGATTGCAAGGTCGAATCCGCCGTCTTCCAGAAAGGATTTGACAGAACAGGTATTAAAATCCGCCTGTACCAGACGGTATTTTCCCGCATAGGGCTCCAGGTTTTCCCGTGCGTGCCGCAGCATTTCCGGTGAATAATCCAGCAGCGTCACAAAGCAGTTCTCCCTGATGAACAGCTCCGCGTATTTTCCAACCCCGCAGCCGATGTCAATCACATGGCAGCCTTCCCAATACATGCAGTTTTCCTTTAGAAACCGCATCATTGCCCGATTGTAGTCGTTGACTCCCATGATATATGTTTTCTGAAATTCCGTAGCCGCGTTATCCCAGTCCGCAGCGTTAAATGGTGCTGTCATGGCTCTGTATTCCCCCCGCTGCAGAAGAACATCAGGAATCGCCGCCCTCCGGCGCCGGATTCAGAATGGCATCCCATGCCTTTTCATAATCCGGTCCGGATACCATGACCGTAAACTCCACGGCGTCGGGATAGCTCTCCCGCATAGGGCCAAGATAGCTCTCGGCTCGGCGAAGTTCCCCGCGATTGACAATTTTCACCTTGTGCGCTACGCCCTTTGCCTTCAGTCTTTCCACCACGGTACGGTAGGTGACTTCCTTTCGCGTCGCGATTAATTTTTTCTGAAAAAGTTCCATGTCGAATCTCCCCCTGCGGTTCCCCTCCCTTGTATTCCTCTCCGGCAAGGGAGGAAGCTCGTTTTATTTTCGACAGACCATTTTTTACATTATACCGTATGCCTGTAGCTTTTACCACTGGGACTTTCTTTTCCTTTTCGATCGAAAAAGCCTCCCTTTCAATTGAAAAATATGCTAGTATGAGCTTATTCTTTGGAAAGGGTTATCGACCAAAGTCATGACATTTCTTTCAAGGCGCAGCGCCGGCGTTCTCCTTTCAATTGCAAGTCTTCCTTCTCCCTACGGAATCGGGACTATGGGTAGGGAAGCCTTCCGGTTTCTGGATTTTCTGGTTTCCGCCGGGCAGCGCTGCTGGCAGATTCTCCCCTTGGAACCTCCAGGCCTCGGAGACTCCCCCTATCAGACCTATTCCGCGTTCGCCGGAAATCCGCTTTATATTGATCTGGACTTTCTGGCCGATGCAGGCTTACTGGACCGCAGGCGTCTGCAGTCCTACGCCTGGTCTCAATCAGAAGACCAAGTCCGCTATGCGCAGGTCCGCGCGGGAAGGAATATTTTCCTTCGAGAAGCCTGGACTGCCGCCCGCGGTACGCTGGAAACAGAGTTGGAGCATTTTCGGGTGGAAAACAGAAATTGGCTGGATTCCTATGCCTGCTTCATGGTTTTCCGCAGTCGTTTCGCCGGTTTGCAGTGGATGCATTGGCCGGCACCCGCAGAAAGGTTCTCTCCGGAAGACACGCTCTCCTATATTTTTTCAAAGCCGGACCTTCGGGATGAATTTTTCTACCAGGTATTTCTTCAAAAACTCTTCTGCGATCAATGGACCGCCCTGGCACAGAAGGCCAGAGAGAAAGGCATTACTTTTATTGGAGATCTTCCCATCTACGTTTCTTTGGATTCCGCGGATGTCTGGGCACATCCGGAACTTTTCCGGATCAACGCGGACGGCACGCCCGCTGCCGTTTCCGGTGTCCCTCCGGATTCCTTCAGCGAAAACGGGCAGGTATGGAATAATCCGCTGTATAACTGGCAGGAGATGAAGCGCCAGGGATATTCCTGGTGGATTGCGCGAGTCCGGGCTGCGGGCCGCCGCTGCCCTGTCCTGCGGTTTGATCATTTCCGCGGACTCTCGAGCTTCTGGTCTGTGCCCTACGGAGAGGACTCCGCGCGAAACGGGCATTGGGAGCCGGGCCCCGGTCTTGCATTCCTATCTTCACTCTCGGAAGCCTGTCCCCATCTTTCTTTTATTGCGGAAGATTTAGGCTACGAAGATGCCGCCACTCGAGCTCTTCTTCAGGCCTGCGGCTGGCCGGGGATGAAAATTCTGGAGTTCGGCTTTACCGGAGAGCGGCCGAACGATCACCTTCCGCACCGCTACCCCGCCGAATGCGTATGCTATCCCGGTACCCATGACAACCCGCCGATAAAGCAATGGCTGGAGGAAATGAGCCCGGAGCGGTTTCACTTTGCCAAGGACTATATGGGACTCAGTACGGAAGAAGGCTTTATTCGCGGAGTTCTCCGCACCGGCCTTTCCTCTCCCGCAAGGCTCTTTATTGCCCAAATGCAGGACTGGCTGGAGCTTGGAAAGGAAGCCCGAATAAATGTTCCCGGCACCGTGGGGGAACGGAACTGGACCTGGCGCCTTCATCCCGGACAGCTGACCGAAGATCTTCAGCACAGGATGGCCTATCTGACATCCCTGTTTGGCCGTTAAAGGATTTTTTGCGAAAAGTAACAGCCGTTTACAGATTATTTATTTATAATTTACAGATTATTCACTTGACATTTGTGCGAAATAATGATAACCTTTAGCCAAGGTCAGATGAAACAGATTTGCATCAATCCTTAAATGCGGTTGAAGATGTGAGTCTTTCATATAAATCGCTGGGCGCAAGTCCATGTGGTTGGAGATACACATTGACCTGAATCCTTAAATGCGGATCTGAAGATGTGTTCTTTTAATAACTGCGGCACTCCGATGGGAGTGCCGTTTCCCGTTCTCGGAGTAAGCTGCGGGGAGTCCGCGCCTGCTCCGTACCGATGCGATGACTCCGCTGCCGCGAAGGCAGCGGAGTTTTTCCGTCTGTTTTTTCTTTTTCCCTGCGCTTGCGGAACGCCCGGAATACGACCGGCAGGTTGTTTTTCTTCCCTGGGTTCCCCGATTTATATTCGTCAGCTGCCCGTTCCACTCTCCCCGGAAGGCTCCGGCGTGGGGTCCGGGGTAGGCTCTACGGTAGGCTCCGGCGTAGGTTCTGCCGTAGGTTCCGGCGTGGGCTCTGCCGTAGGCTCCGGCGTAGGTTCTGCGGTGGGCTCCGGCGTGGGTGTCGGCGTCGGAGTCGGCGACGGACTTGGTGACGGCTCGCTGCCGCCGCTTCCTTCGTCGGGAGGGGAATACGCCACATAGGCGCCACCATATACAATGACATGGGTCCCGATATCCACATTGTCATACACGACGCTTACGTCGCTGTAGCGCATATTGATGCAGCCATGGCTTCCTCCGTAGAGATAAATATCTCCCCCGAAGGAACTTCTCCAAGAAGCGTCATGCATTCCGATCCCGCCGCAAAACGGGATAAAAAAGCTGACCGGCGATGCGTAGGAAGATCCGTCGCTGTTGGTGCCCTGAAGTACCGTATCCCGGTACATCGCAAAAATCGTGTAGTTTCCCGTTGGGGTTCCATAGCCTCCGGAGACGTTGCCGGAAACAATCGGAGCGGAAAGAATGCAGTCTCCGTTTTTATACAGGTACAGACATTGGTTTGTCAGGTCAATTTCCACGTAATTTCCGCCCCAGTAGGAATCCGCGTTGGTTTCTCCTGTTTTGACGTAGGGCGCTTTGTGGGTGCCGCTCTTCCTGTCCTGAAGATCTGCTATCATATTATTGAAAAGCGTCCCCTGATCCACCGTGCACTCCGGTGTCGTTACAGAGATGTCCAGAGTCGTTCCTCCGTGGGTAACAAACGGCCGGGTCATGGAAAGACTGTGCTTTGTTCCCCATGCTGCAATCAGTTCCCCCAGGGCTTCCCTGTTGACCTGAACCTTCAGGTTTGTGTCTACCATAAGAAGCTTTCCCATTGTATCCTTGTCAATGGTCTCTCGGGATGTGGATTTCGCTTTAGGCGTAAACGTATACGTGTAGGTTTCCGAAAGGTAGCTGTTCATCTCGGCAAGGGCTGTCTGCAGCTGGGTATTTTCCGCCGTAATGGCCGCCTGCTCACCGATATTTTTCTGCTCCAGAGAAAGTTCCTGCTGATATTTTGCCGCCGCCGCCTGCACCTGGGAAAGGATGCGGTTGTAGTCGATTCGGCTTCCGACAGTATCCGGAACAATCTCAAAGGCCTGGCTTTGCTGATTGTAGATAATGTATGCGTTCACCGGCTTCTTCGGCGCCGTCTCCTGTGCATTTGTCCCTTCCTGCGCCTGTACAAGGGACGAATCGGTTGCTTCCTGCGCGCCCTCGGTCCCGGTCTCCTCCGTTCCCGCTTCTGCCGCAGGTTCCGCAGCCTGCGGAAAATCCTTTTCCAGCTGAGGCAGGAGGAAGGACGCATCCGCTATATAAAGATCTTCCACGGTAAACTCCCGCAGAAGCGGTTCCCTGTTCTGCTGATCCTTCAGCGCCTGCAGATCCGATTGATCATTGTACTGAAGATTCAGTTCCGAAGCGGAAAGGGAATAGGACTTACCCAAAACGGAAAGCCGCAGCTGGTAATCCTGTGCCTTGCCCCGCAAAAGTTCCGCCGCCTCTTCCACCGTCGTGCCGGAAACGTCAATGCCGTCAATCTTTGTGCCCTGTGCGAAATGAGTGCTGTGATTCTGCCTTATAAACAGCACCGCGATGATGCACAGCAGAAGGACTATCGCCACAAGGAGAATAAGGTTCCTGCGATTTTTAAAAAAGGGATTCTTTTTGACCTGTGTATTACTCATAATCTTCGGAAATCAAATTTCATTCTATCTCTTCCGTCCGAAATTTCGGATCGTTTTTTCTGTCTGTCTAATCCGTACATGGGTGATTATACCATAGAGCGAGGGGAAGTAACAGGAGAATCATATTTTGCATCTCAACCCGCAGACCCGCCTTTGCCGCCCGTTTTCTTGACGGCAAAATGTTCTGCCGAAGCCTGTGCGCGCCTTTGCTCATCCGGAAAATAGATCCTGAGAAACCCGCGGACTTTTCGGTCATATTTTTCCGGATCCACCGTGTAGGAAAAGCAGTGCGCGGCGCCCGGAATTTCCAGAAGATCCTTCGGACCGGCGTAGGCATCATAAAGCTCCCGCCCTTGTACGGTGGGAACGAACTTGTCCGCGCTGCCGTGAATGAAAAGCGCCGGAATCTTCGCCCGGGACACGGCGTCCAGGGCGGATGTGTTCTGCAGCGTATACCCCGCCCTGTGCTTTCCCCAGAAATTCATCAGGAAAAGAAGCGATTTCTGAACCACTCGGGGATATTTTCGGAAATAGTTCAGCGTTTCCTGTTTCATATCCGCGTAAGCACAGTCCGATATGCAGGCGCGGACGGCATGCGGCAGCTCCGGAGAACCTGTCATGAGAAGCGCCGATGTTGCCCCCATGGACATTCCGTGCAGCAGGATGCGCACGTCTGCTCCATAGCGTTCCAGCAGGAAGCGGCACCACGCCATTCCGTCCCGGCTTTCCTTATACCCAAAGGTAATGTAGGTTCCCTCGGACCGCTCATGGCAGCGTTGGGAAATAATAAGAAAATCCAGTCCCAGTTCCCGGTACAGCCGGCTGAAGCGTGCCATATCATACAGCCCGCCGGCATGGTATCCATGCATGCATAAAACGACGCGGTGATTTTCCGGTTTCGTCCGGTAGAGTTTTCCACAGAGCCGCAGACCGTCGTCCGAGCGTAGAGAGACCTCTTCGCAGGGAACTTCCTTCAGCCCTGCATCGGCAGCAAGATACTGCCGTACGTATGGCTTGTAGCGATCCGGAGCACTCTCTTCCGTCGTATAGACATAGGCGTCGGATCGTCCGGTATATTTTCGGAAAACAAGGGCGCTGGCAAAGAATATGACCGCCGATAGGAGCAGTATAATCAGCAGAACCCAAAGCCATCCCATTTTAATGCGTGTCCCCTTTTCCGTAAATTATCCGCGGAGCGGACAGCTGCAAGTATATCCTTTTCCCATGCGAAACTCAACCGAATCCACACAGATTTTCCACATTGACGGAGCGGCTTGCATCGCCTATGATACTGGTGAGGGATTCCGCAAAGCCCAGCAGACGGAGGTGTTCCATGTTCGAACTGACTGCCTTGAACGAAAGAGACTTCTATATCCAGAGCCCCGCAAAAATAGGGCTGATACGGCTGGACGATCTTCGGGTCTGCCTGATTGATTCCGGCAATGACAAAGACGCGGGCCGCAAAGTCCGGCAGCTCCTGGAGAAGCAGGGCTGGAAACTGGACGCTATATACATTACCCATTCCAATGCCGACCATATCGGCGGGTGCCGCTATCTGCAGAATCAGACGCACTGCGCCGTTTATGCACCGGGAATAGAACAGTGCTTTACCCGCCATCCTGTTCTGGAGCCGGCCTTTCTCTATGGCGGTTGCCCCAGCCGGGATCTGCGGCATAAGTTTCTTATGGCGCAGGACTGCGACGCCTCCCCGCTGATGCCGGACTCTCTGCCCGAAGGAATGGAAGCCGTCCCCCTGCCGGGGCACTTTTTTGATATGACCGGCTACCGTACGGCAGACGGCACGGTATATCTCGCAGATTGCCTATCCAGCAGGGAAGTTCTGGAAAAGTATCGGATCGCCTTCCTTTATGATGTCGCCGCCTATCTGGATACGCTGGAAAAGGTAATGAAGATGCAGGCAGATCACTTTGTGCCGGCGCACGCACCCGCCGCGGAGCAGATCACAGATCTAGCGCAGTACAACATCGATGTTGTCTACGAAGTCGCGGAGAAAATCCTCCGGTACTGCGCCGAGCCCCTCTGCTTTGAAGACCTTCTGCAAAAGCTCTTTCGGGAATACAATCTTGCTATGGATTTTGCGCAGTATGTACTCGTCGGATCTACGATTCGTTCCTATCTTTCCTGGCTTCGGGATACGGACCGGATTGAGCCTGTGTTTGCAGACTCCCGCATGCTCTGGAAACGGATTTCGTAGCTCTTGCCTCCCGCGCACGCTGCCCGGTGCTTCCGAACGGAAGCGCCGGGCATAGTTTCGATAATTCTATTTTGTGCGCTGCGCCGCTATTCCTTCTGCCGCTTATCCCAGGAGATACAGGCCGCCGATGGGAATTCTGCGGCGGATGAATTCCGAGAGAAGAATATCGCCAACGGCTGCATTTTCCCGTGCCGGCCCAAGATAATGCTTCTGCGTCCCATCCTTATAGACAATCGTCATCTTCCAAGTCCCTTCATACGCCTCAAAAATTGTGTCCCCGTACTGGGCATATGTTTCCAGAAGCGGAAGAATTTCCCGCGCCTCCTGGGCTGTAATTTTCTGCCGGCAGGAGCGGAAAGGCCGGTAGCGCTGGCCGTTATTATACGTATAGCTAGCAAACCACACACCGCCCTTGCTGTTGATGGTCAGTCTCTGTTCGACTTCATCGCCCGGCTTCAGATGCCGAAAGGATGCGGAGATATTTGTATCCAGCTGTATTTTCGCTATTTCGTTTTTTTTCGCGTCTTCCACAGTCCACCCGCCGTATCCGGTTTCGGAAGCCTTTTCCGAATCTGCTGTTTATTCCCTGCAGGAAAAAGTATAACAAATTTTCGGAATTATGTAAATTTCGGAAACCCCTTTTCAGTCCTCAATTTTTACATCGTAGATCTTTTCGCCGCTGCCGCAGGGCTCGGCTTCGGCCGGAGTTTTCCGCTCCAGGCCCATGATAGAAAAAACGGCACCGGGTACGGTAATCAAAGCTGCGACCAGCAGGGTTGTAAACACCGTGCAGTGATCATACATGGAGCCCGCAATAAAGCTGGACAGCACCGAACCGCCCGTTGTCATGGCAAATGCGAGGCTCTGTCCCTTAGCAGAATCTTCGTAGGGGATTACTTCATTGACGTAATCGACAATCGCCGCAGAGTAAATGGCAAAAGAAACCATCTGCAGGAGATTCGCAAGAAACAGCGTTCCGATGCTGTTGGCATACGCCACGGCAAAAGCTTTGAATACAAAGCCAAGGAAGGAAACCAGGAGAATTTTCCAGCGCCGGATTCTACGAAAAATCCGATTGAAAAGAAGCATGACCGGAATCTCAAGCGCCGCAATAAAGGCATTGAGGTAGCCCATCGTCGCCGTATTTCCTCCGACATTCCGGACCACGTTAATCATAAAATTGCTGTACGCGTTATGGGAATAAAACAGCAGCAGCGTACCCAGCAGCACAAGGCAGAATTTTCCGTGCGCCTTTAGGAACTTGCCCAGAGACAGCCCGGGAACGGAAGCCGTCCGGATAATGATGTCCTGTTTCGGCCCTTCTTTCTGCAGCTGGCGCTGCACTGCCCGATTGGCTGCAAGCTGCAAAATGGTAATCAGAAGCGCCGCAATGGGAAGCGCTGCCGTGGATGTAGCATTGACGATCACGCCGAGCAGCATGGAAGCTATAACGTAGGCAAAGGACCCGATCCCCCGGGAAAAGGCGTAATTCACATTCTGTCCGGAATATTCCAGGTCCACGCAGACTTTCAGGTTCATATTGTTGACCGGGCTGCTGACTGCAATATAAAGAATATACAGAACGGTCGCCGCCGTGCTCCTGCTCCGCATGCCGATAAGCGGCAGCAGGATCGCAGCCTGAACCGCCAGCTGTATCGGAATTACGCTGTCCGCACGAAGGCGGGGACTCCGGTCGATCCATGCAGCCAGCCCGATGCCCAGAAGGACGCCAAGAATGTTTCCGAGTGCTAGAATCGTTCCCAGCTGCGCATTGCTGTATCCCAAACTCTGCAGAAAAACGGCCGCATAATTGATGCAGATGCAGAAGCTCATCCAGTACCCGGCCTGCACAGCGGAAAATTTCAGCGTCGCGCCATGTGTATTTTCCGTACTCATCTTATCCCGCCGCACGCCGCCAATCGGGTACGGTCTCCTCCCCTTTTCCTTCGTAAGTAGCGATTTCACACACTTTCAATGCGTGCACATCATAGCATACTTTTCCGTTTGAGCCTACCGAGAAATATTTCGAGGCATATTTTGGCTGCCGGGGCTTTCTCCCCCGGTGCCGCTCTGCGGTGGACCTGCAGCCGCCGCGGCGGAAGATCCGCGGGGCGGAAAATACCTTTATTCCAGCTGCCCGCAAGACAGAAGGCAGCGCTGCGGAAATACAGAGCATTCCACTGTAGAGGAGGGGGATTTCCTTCTTACGGCTTTCAAGGAACGTGCGTTTTCCGCTGTCTACTGCAGCATGTTTCTTTCTTCCATGAAGCTGCGCAGACGATCAGTGCTCGCAGTAACGGGCTCCGCCTGCTTCTGATGAAGGGCGTTTTTTCCCGCCCGGAGGAGCTCCTTCAGTTCGGCCTGATCCTCTTTGGTGAGCTGTTTCCGTCCGCGTTCCGCCAGATAAATCAGCTGCTCCAGATCATCCCGGGCAATTGCGCCCTGCCTGGCCTGCTCGTCTTCCTGCGCATACTGCTGGGCGTCGCGGATTGCCTGCTGAATCTCCGCATCACTCATATTGCTTGAACCCTGAATCGTAATGTCCTGATGCTTTCCTGTATCCAGATCCTTTGCCGTTACATTGACAATTCCGTTTGTATCAATATGGAAGGTAACCTCAATCTGCGGCACGCCCCGCGGAGCTCTGCGAATGCCGTTCAGGCGGAATTTTCCAAGACTCCGGTTCTGCCTTGCCAGCGGCCGTTCGCCCTGCAGCACATTTACTTCCACCGAGCTCTGAAAACTTGCCGCCGTTGTGAAAACCTGACTTTTGGTAATGGGAATCGGCGTATTTTTCTCGATCAGCTTTGTAAAAACCCCGCCGACCGTTTCAATTCCGAGCGAAAGAGGGGTTACATCCAGCAGAAGCAGTCCTTCTACCTTTCCGCTGAGAACCCCGCCCTGCAGGCAGGCTCCCATCGCCACGCATTCATCCGGGTTAATTCCCTTGAAAGGTTCCTTGCCGGTAAAGCTGCGCACTTCATCCTGCACAGCCGGAATCCTTGTGGAGCCGCCGACCAGGAGGACGCGTCCGATGTCCTGGACCGTCAGCCCGGAATCATGAAGAGCCGTCTGCATCGGCTCCAGCGTCATTTTTACCAGGTGCGCCGTAAGTTCATTGAATTTAGAGCGGGTAAGCGTCGTCTGCATATGAAGCGGTCCCGTCTTATTCGCCGTAAGATAAGGCAGACTGATTTCCGCGCTGGGCATGGAGCTCAGTTCTTTTTTCGCCTGCTCCGCCGCCTCCCGGATCCGTTCCATAGCTGCAGGGTCTTTCGTCAGATCTACCCGGTTCTGTCTTTTGAACTCCTTTACAAGATAATCCACAATACAATCATCAAAGTCATCGCCGCCCAGGCGATTGTTTCCGGAAGTCGCCAGGACTTCGATAACACCGCTGTTGATGTCCAGGATCGAAACATCAAAGGTTCCTCCGCCCAGATCATAGACCATGATTTTCTGCGGCTCGCCTTTGTCCATGCCGTAAGCCAGTGCAGCCGCAGTCGGCTCATTGATGATCCTCTGTACATGGAGCCCTGCGATCGTTCCTGCGTTTTTTGTTGCCTGCCGCTGAGAATCCGTAAAATAGGCTGGCACGGTAATTACCGCATCTGTGACGGTTTCTCCCAGATAAGCTTCGGCATCCGCCTTCAGCTGCTGCAGGATCATTGCAGAAATCTGTTCCGGCGTATATGTTTTCCCGTCAATACGGATCTTCCGATTTGAACCCATGTCCCGCTTGAAGGAACTGATCGTCCGCTCGGGATTGGTCACGGCCTGCCGCTTGGCAATGGCGCCCACCAGCCGCTCGCCGCTCTTCGTGAACGCAACAACGGAAGGCGTCGTACGATCGCCCTGTGCATTGGGGATCACCACGCGTTCATTGCCTTCAAACACCGCAACGCAGGAATTCGTAGTGCCCAGATCGATTCCGATAATTTTTGACATGGCTGCCGCTCTCCTTTTCTATCTGCTTCTATCTGCTGTAAGTCTCCGTTCGGCGGAAACCGATTCCTCTCGGAAAGGAGTTATTCCGAAAGGGCGGAATTCTCCGCTTCCATCCGGTAGTTCTCGGCCGCAACGGTTCGAGTGCTGCTGCTTTCCGTTTGCTGCGGGTATCCCGGACGCTCCGGCAGGGAAGCGGCAGGCGTGCGGGATGCGTAAACGGACAGTCCGATAAGAAAAGCCGCAAATAGGGCCACAAAAATGAGAAGAGGTCTGCGCCGTGGCTTCGGGCGGCCGGGGCCTGCGCTCGCCCCGTAGGCATAGTACCCGCCGCCCCCTGCCGTATTTCGGGTTCCGGTTCCGTCCCCCGAGGCGGCGTACGCGGTTTGATAGCCGTAGGTCTGTCGGGCACTGCGGCGCGGGTTTTCCCAGGGCCACCGCCCCGTCCTGCGGTATTCGCAGATCTGATCATACGCACGGTTTATTTCATTCATGCGCGCTGCCGCAGCTTGATCACCGGGATGCAGATCCGGATGGCATTTCCTTGCAAGGCTGTGATAGGCTTTTTTTATGTCCTCATCGGAGGCATTTGGCGAAACGCCCAGTACGGTATAAGGATCCCTCATGATTTCTCTCCCAAGATAAACTTTCGCGGGGGTTGCATTTCTCTCCCCTGCTTCCGCCTTCTGCGGCAATGGTTCTGCTTTTTCCAAATTAAAATTATTATCCGGAAAAAGTGTGAAAATATCTTGTAGCAAATGTAAACAGTCTCTAAAGAGAAAAAGAAATCCGGGCCCTTTTCTTCGAAAAGCTGCCCGGAAGCAAATCTTGATTCTCTTTCAGTGCTTGATGGACAGCACCTGCATGGTGCAGGACTGCACGGCATCCATGACATCGGCTTTGTTTTCCGGCGTTACTTCTCCGATAATTTCGCATTTAAGCGTTTCCGGATTGACGCGGAACACTTCCGGCGCCAAGCCTTCGCACATTCCGCAGCCAATGCAGGGATCCCTGTCGATTACCACATGAATTTTCCTGTGCGATTTAAAAAGCGGCATGTCTTCAACTCCTTCCGAATCGTCTCCCTCCAGTGGGACGAAGACCATTATAATCCCCCCGGGCAATTTTGCAACCGGGGGAAGCAAAGACGGACCCCGAAGGGTCCGTCCGTAGTGAAATTGCTTTTGTCCGCAGACTAGATTCTCATGCAGACATCCCATGCGCGCCAGATAGCCGTACGCAGGTTGCCGATCGCAACGCAGTCGCCGACTCTGTGCACATTCTTCTTGCTGCTTCCGCCGATGGGAGCAGGAACGAAGCCGATGCCGTTGACGATGTTGTCGTACTCGACCTCTGTTACTGTGCCGTCGCGGCCCTTAATGGTAACCGTCTTGTCGCCGATATTGGTAATCGTCGATTTCAGGTACACAGGAACTTTCTTGTACTTCATCATGTCACGCAGGAAGGAAGCGTTCGCAAGGCAGACATTCTGCGCCGGAACCAGGTCCGCTGCATATTCTACGATAGTCGGATGCTTGCCCTGAAGGATCATCTGATACGCCGCTTCGCAGGCAGACTGGCCGCCGCCGAAGAAGACGATCTTGTCGCCCACAGGAGCTTTCTCGCGCAGCAGCTGCGTAAAGGTCAGGCACTTCTCAAATCCCTGAACCAGCATCTTTCTGGGAACGGAACCGGTCGCAACAATGATGTCGTCATAGCCGCCCAGAATGCCGATATCGTTGACTTCCGTGTTGAAGCGGATATCAATGCCGGCCTTCTTGACTTCATTTTCATACCACTGGATGAGCTGCTTATCGTTCTCCTTGAAGTCCATGGAGGAAGCGGTAATGAACATGCCGCCGATGCGATCGCTCTTCTCAAAGACGACCGGATGGTGTCCGCGCTTTGTCAGAACCAGGGCGCATTCGCAGCCGCCGATGCCGGCGCCGACGATGGCGACCTTCTTCGGTCTCTTGGTGGGAACGATTTTATAGCGATTGTGCTGCATCGTGGGCGGGTTCAGAGCGCAGCGGCCCAAGTGCAGGGAGTCTTCCAGATTCTGAATGTTTTCCGTGCCCTCATACTTTGCAAAGTTGAAGCAGCCGTTATGGCAGCGGATGCAGGGACGGATTTCGTCCTCATGACCGGTCTTGATCTTGGTGACCCAGTTTTCGTCGACCAGGTTCTGGCGTGCGATGGCCATCGCGTCCAGACGTCCCGCAGCAATTTCCTCTGCGGCCTTGACCGGATCCATTCTGCCGGCGCAGGCGCACGGAATATCGCAGAACTTGCGGATATGCTCAACATCTTCCAGGTTGCAGTTATCCGGCATGTACTGCGGCGGATGTGCCCAGTACCAGGCGTCGTAGGTGCCGTTATCGCAGTTCAGGAAGTCATAGCCGGCATCCTGAAGGATTTTGACAGCTTTTTCGGATTCCGGCATATCGCGGCCGAACTCTTCGTACTTTTCGCCCGGCATTGCGCCCTGGCGCCAGCCCTTTGTCTTGGAAACGACGGAGTAGCGAAGGGAAACCGGGAAGTCGCTGCCTGCCTGCTCCTTGATGGACTGTACGATTTCCGTTGCAAAGCGCAGACGGTTTTCAAGAGATCCGCCGTACTGGTCGGTACGGAAGTTCATGTTTGCAATCGCGAACTGGTCGAGGTTATAGCCTTCATGGACCGCGTGGATTTCCACGCCGTCGATGCCGGCTTCACGCAGCTTCTTTGCAGTGGCGCCGAAGTGCCAGACCATTTCCTGAATCTCTTCTACGGTAAACGGACGGGACGTCAGACCGTCGGCCCAGCGGTTCGGGGTCGCCGAAGCGGAGGCGCAGCTGTACTGCACGTCGACGATGGGGCTCGCCAGTTTGTTGAGCAGAGGATTCTTTGCCAGCGTGGTCATCCAAGGCGTGACTGCCATGGAACGGCCGAAACCGCCAGCCAGCTGAATGAACAGCTTATTGCCGGTTTTATGATACTCATCCATGTAAGGTTTGAGTTCTTTGTACATTCTCTTATTGGAGTCGAGCCACTTTCTGCCCATTGTGTCCCGAATAACCTGCATGCCCGGAAGGACAAGGCCTACACCGTCTTTCGCTCTCTGCAGCAGGAAGTTAGCCGCTTCTTTATCAAAGTGAGAAGGCTCCAGCCATCCAAACAGAGATGTTCCACCCATTGAGCACTGTACGATGCGGTTCGGAATTTCCAAATCCCCGATTTTGAACGGCGTGAACAGAGCTTCATACTTTTTGTTCATGTGTGTTGTTTCCCCCTTTTTATTTCATTTCTATGCCACACAAAATTGTCCCGTCACAGACGGGCAGTTGAACTTGCGTTTCCGGCCAGCAGCCGCAACGGCTGTTACGGAGGATGTCACAGCAGTTTCTTTCTCACGCTGACCCGTGGACGCTGAAAATCTTTCTTACGGAAGCAGAGCCTGTATCCACTCGACAGGCCATTGCACGATGTCACTGAGAAGACGCAGTTTGTCGTCGACCTTCAGCATAAGGTTCTCCGTCGGACCACTGAAGAGTTTTTCCTTCAGATCGTCAAGATCGACTTTCTTGCCGCCTTTCTTGGAAACAAACACGGCTGCGCCTACAAGGATACCAACAAAAAGCAATCTTTTGACATGTTTTTTCATACTGTGAATGGTTCCCCCCAATCAAATTTATCTTTTTTCCATCCGTTTTCCCGCTGCTCCTCCGACAGGCCGAAAATGCGGATAATTTCACGAAAAATTATAACACGGTGAATTTTTCAATGCAAACGATTCTGAAATTTCCTATAAATCGGATATTTTTTCACAAATCTTTTGTGAATAATCACAAATCCGTTAATTATTTGGCAAAGTTGACGATTTCTGACTCGTTTTCGATACACATAACCTGCCGTATGGCACTCCTCCGCACGGCGGGTACGAACGTGTCTCTTCCCGTTCTTGCAGAGCGCCTGCGGCTGCTTTTGTCCGGGAAAATGAATAGTCCGGGTGGAGACCTGGAAGCAGCAGTTCGGGAAAGACAATCCGCCGGATGCCCTGCTTCTCGGCGGACTCGGTGTACTGAAGGGATTTTTGCAGATTTGCCTCTTTATCTGCAGGAGCGCTCATGATAACAGAATCTCTTTTTATTATCGAAATCATCACGCCCCTTTACGCATTCTTCGGGGCGGCTTATTTTCAGTCGGCAGCTTCGCCCTTTGGTTTCAAACTGCAGCCAAAGGTCTCCAAAGCAATATGCGAAGTTTGAAAAAGCGTTTCAAAATATGCAAAAAGTGCGGAGGACATGTGCCCTGCCGCGTCTTTTTGTGGATTACCGGTCTTCGCTTATTCGTTTTTCGGAACGATTTTCACGTTCTCCATCACCTTCTGAAGAACCTTCTCATATACGATGGACTGCTCAATCCCCTTCCGGTCATCCTCAGAAACAAACTGTTTGAGCTTTTCAATCGGCATCTGATAGGATTCAGCCATGACCTTCAGTTCCGCTTCCACCTCCATGGGCTGGACGGTAATTCCCTCTTTTTCCGCTATCGCTTCAATCACGAGCTGCGCCTGCGCCTTCAGTTCTGCCTGTGGGCGGATTTGAGCGACAATATCCTCCCGGGTCACGCCGGTTAGATCACAGTACTGTTTGAGAGTCATTCCCTGCTGGCTGAGGCGTTTGCAGAATTCCTCAAGAATCGTTTCGACTTCCTTGTCAACCATTTGCGGGGGAACTTCAAGGTGCGATGCTTCTGCAATCTTCCGAACTGCTTCATCGCGCATCTTGTACTGCGCCTGCGTCATCTTGTTGCGATGTATTTCCTCGCGAAGGTTCTTCTCATATTCCGCAACCGTATTGAAGTCGGAAATATCCTGCACGAACGCGTCGTCATAATCCAGAAGATCCTTCTGCCGGATTTCATCAATTGTTACATCGAAAACCGCCGGCTTTCCGGCAATTTCCTCCGCCGGATAGTTCTCCGGGAATATGACCCGGACTTCCCTCTTTTCTCCCGTCTGCGCGCCGACCAGCTGCTCTTCAAAGGTTCCGATAAAGGTGTGAGAACCGATTTCCAGGCTGAAATGATCCCCGGAGCCTCCTTCGAACGCTGCTCCGTCGATATAGCCCTCAAAGTCAATTACCGCAATGTCCCCTACCCGAACCGGCCGGTCTGTAACCAGTTCCTTTCGGGAATAGTTCTGCCGGATTTCTTCCACAGCGCTGCGGAGCTCCTCTTCGGTGACTTCGGTATCCTGCTCGGTCACTTCCACGCCGATATAGTTGGAAACCTTCAGCTCCGGCTTCGTCATCGCTTCGATCGTATAGATAAATGGTTTTCCTCTTTCCGCTTGCACCTTATTCATGCGGATTTTGGAAACGAACTGTATGCCGCTTTCCTCCACTGCTTTGCCATGATGTTCCGACATCAGCCGCGTCGCCGCGCTGTTATTGAGGAAATTCGGTCCGAATGCCTTTTCCGCTTCCTTCATGGGGACCTGTCCCTTCGGATAATTCGGCAGTTCTATATCATAGCGCTCCGCTTCGTATTCTTCCCGGATTGCTTTTTCATAGTCCTCCGCCGGCAGCGTAACCTGCAGCTGGGTCATTCCGTTTTCCAGAACTTTTTTTGTAATTTCCATTCCTATATATCTCCCCTGTTTCCTTTTCCGTTTCTGTATTCCTTTTCCTCCGCCGCCGCTTCCGCCGTGCGGAGTTCCCAGGAAAGAGTACCGTATCTTTGCGCAAAAAGCAAACTGATTACTCTTAATAATCTGCCTGGTTCAGATAGACGGCAAACGCGCTGGGCAACGCATATTCCTCCTCCCGCTGCCGTAATGTTGCGAAAATATACCGATCCGGGGGATCCGGCCAGGCCCCCGCAAGAACCCGGTAGCCTATCATGTGCCACTCCAGGTGGCTGAACACGTGCTTCGACTCCGGCATCCTCTCTATCCGCAGCGCCTCTACATTCCGGCGGCGCAGCCAGGAAAGAGCCTGCTGCCGCGTCAGGTGTCCTTCTGCGCTGGGAAGTTCGTAAAGCCCCGCAAGAAGGCCTTTGTCAGGTCTTTTCTGCAATGCCACTGCGCCATTGAATAGGATAAGGAAAACGGTCCGCTTCTGAATTTTTCTGCGTGCCGCAGAATTTTTTACCGGGTAGTCCTCGGGAACTCCCTTTGCACAGGCAGCGCAGTCCGCCTCCCAAGGGCACTGCGTACACCGCGGCCTTTGGGGCAGGCAGACCATCGCGCCCAAATCCATCAGCGCCTGATTTGCGTCCCCCGGATTTTCCTCTGGCAGAATCGGCAGGTAGAATTGCTCCGCTTCCCGAACCGCCGAGTTCGCGGAAATGTTTCCCGCATAAGCGGTCTGCCGTGCCCAAATCCGCAGCAGGTTTCCGTCAACGGCGGGAATTCTCTTTCCAAAGGAAATCGAAGCAATCGCCGCGGCCGTATACCGGCCGATACCCGGCAGTTTTCGGAGTTTTTCCGGTTCCGGAGGCAACACGCCGCCGTATTCGGAAACCACGATTTCTGCCGCTTTCCGCAGGTTCCGTACGCGGCTGTAGTAGCCAAGCCCCTGCCAGAGCTTAAGGCATTGGTCCTCCGGCGCCGCGGCAAGCGTCGGGATATCCGGAAGAGCTTGCAGGAAGCGTTCGTAATAACCGAGGACCGCTTCCACCCGCGTCTGCTGCAGCATGATTTCCGAAATCCATACATGATAGGCAGACGGGTCCTCCCGCCATGGAAGAACCCGCCGGTTCGCTTCATACCAGTTTAATAATGTGTTTCGCTGCCGCTGCTTTCCGTCCACCACCACGTCAGGCTTCCTTTTCCTCCAGCGCCGACAAGACTATGTCGAACGCGATTTCATAGCCTTTGAACAGGCTGTCTATTTTCACATATTCCTCCCGGGTGTGCTCCCCGCCGCCTTCATAGCAGCCGATGCAGACTGAAGGAATTCCCATGGAAAGCGGCATATTGCAGTCCGTGGAGCCGGCGGTAAACTCCGGCGTAAAGCCGCAATGCTCACGCACGCAGTCCCGAACCTGATTTACAAGCCTCTGTTCCGCGGAAGGATCGACGCCGTGTCCGCAGGGGCGTTCCCCCAGCGGCAGCACTTTGATCTCCAAATCTTCTGCCTCATGACGCCGGAGGACTTCCCGGAAGTGCTTCTCCATATACTCCAGATTCCTTTCCTCGTCGGAGCGGAATTCATACAGGAAGCGCGCTTCCTCCGCAATAGTATTCACGGAAGTTCCTCCTCGAACCATACCGACATTGTAAGTCGTCTTTCCCCCTTCGGGAAGCGGAATCCGGTAAAGTTCGGCAATGATTTCCGCCATCGCCGCAATGGCGCTTTTCGTTCCGAAGTCGTGGTAGGAATGCCCGCCGCGAGTACGAAGCGTAATCCGATAGCGGCGGGAGCCTACAGCCCGGTTGATACCATGCTTGTATTCCAAATCAAAGGAATAGAAGCGGCGCACATGCCGGCCGAAGCGCTTAAGAACGGCGCGGCAGCCCCGCAGGTTGCCCAAACCTTCCTCTCCCGCGTCAATGACAAAAAGCAAGCCGCCTTTTTTGGGAACCAGCTTCCGCTGGGCAAGGTAACCCGCCGCAAGCAGCAGCGCCACCACATTGGCCGTATCGTCACCGATTCCGGGGCAGAAAATTTTCCCCTCCCGGACGGATACCGGAAGACTGTCCGTATCCTGAAACACCACATCGCTGTGGGCCGAAAAAACCGTAAGCGGCCCTTCCGCGCTTCCGACGAGGTAAATCACATTGCCGGTGGAATCCAGTTTTACATCCTCCGCTCCCAGAGAGCGAAGCCAGTCCGCGCAGGCCTGTGCTCGAAGGTTCTCCTGGTTGGACGGCGCCGGAATGCTGGCAAGTTTCATCAGAAATTCCCGGGCTTTCTTTTCATTTTCATGAAGGTAATCCAGGTGTTCTTTCGTCAGTGTCATGCAACTGCCTCTTTCCTGCTTTGTCTTCTCATTTGCGAGATTGTAGCAGAAGTTCCCCGGAAAGGCAACCTCACGACTCCCCGCATCTGTGCAGTCCTGCGCCGGTGGACAGTGCCGGCGCAATCTGCTAAGATAGTGAGGGTAAAGTAAGAAAGCTGTGCACGGGGATGCCTCAGGACACCGCCGACGGGGAAAGGACGGGAACGCAAAATGAAGGATGAAACAAGAAAATTTGCTGAAGGCAAAGTGCAGGCTCTGCTTGCCTCGGATTCCTGCTGCAATGAGCTGAAAGAAGCCGCCGGAGCCTGGCTGAAGGCTAAGGGCACGGCAGAGGAGCGCACCGCCACAGAAGCTCTTCTGCGGGAGCTGGAGGAGGATGTGGTTCCCCTTACGGATACACTTGCCTTCTTCCGATCGGAAGATGCAGTGAAATATTTCGGGAAGGACAAGGCTGCCGCGCTGACCGCCGAAGCGGAGAAGGCGCTGGCTGCTGGGGAAAAATACTGCATCTGCGACGCCTGCCAGGCTGGGGCAGCCCTTCTGAAGGCAAAAGACGCACTTCTTTCCTGATTAGGACAGCACCGAAAATTTAAGTCTGCTGCAGGCACCTTTTCGCTCGGAAAAAGGTGCCTGTTAAACATACAGCTATATCTGTTACTAAACCCGCGAATATGTTAGAGAATACTGAGGACAAAAAAATTGCTTCAACTCGGGAATTGTATGAAATCATTAGTGAAACCGCTGCTAGCAACAGCAGAACTATAACTGTCAAAAA
The DNA here is from genome assembly GCA_900313925.1 of uncultured Eubacteriales bacterium. Lineage (GTDB taxonomy): Bacteria > Bacillota > Clostridia > Oscillospirales > Oscillospiraceae > UBA2922. The sequence goes on from OMTF01000057.1 coordinate 25,189, forward strand.
ATGTGGCAAGCAAAATATCGCCAATGTATATTCCCATAGTCCTCTGATAGTTTTCTTGAAAAGTCCGGCGGCTTACTCATATCTGAAGACACGAGAATGCGCCGCCGGACTTTTCAAACGGAGTGTTATAGACCTCTTCGAACCATTCTTGTACGGCGAGCTGAAATTCTTTTCCTACTTGCGGATTTTCACTGTTTTTATTCATCATCCCACCACCAGTTTATTTGTTTTCTTCAGGAACTTCGCCGGGATCGGACGATCCAGATGCCAGGTGATATTCATCGGTCGGGAGCCCTGATGTTTCACATAATTTGCCGCCCCCAGATAGGTGTAGGCCTCGGCACCGCCGGTCACGCGATCAGACTTGAACTCACGGACAAACAGAAGCACCTTGCTACCGTGTTCTCTATGGTGGATATAGCGCTGGCCGGTAGACGAGTTCTCTGCCGTGGTGCTCTGACTCTGCCAATGGAATAGGTTTTCGTTGATAGAATAATCGTTATACATGGTCGTGGGCGAATAATCCTTGTCGGATTTATTCAGCGTCACAAAAAACACATCCAGTTGCTTTTCGGGCAGCCACTTGACTCCTTCGCGCACAGTAGCTGGCTTCATGAAATCCATAGCGACCAGCAACTGGTCGCGGGTATACGTACAATGCAGGTCCAACGGGCAGTCAAAGCCCAGGTCTACCGGCTCGTCAATAAAGTCGATCTGCTCAAATCGATACTGGAGCAGGTTAATCAACTCGCTTAGCAACACAGTGCTATCAGAAAGGGCATATAGATTGTCCAGTACCTCTTCATCATCCCAAGAATCTGCACTCTTACCCCATACAGTAATATAGAACATCTGAAGCATCCGCTTCTCCACATCACTCAAAGTGGCAAAATCCACATCATCCAACCGTGGCAGGATATCCAGCAGAAAGGCAATCCAACGGCGGGAATCAATCACCGCAAGGCGGGCAAATGCCTTTGTCAACGTGTCTTCCAGTGGTTCCATAAAGTCCTCGATCACATCCGCTCTGGCGCAGATACGAGAGAAAGAGGAGAATTTATAGATTGCTCTGGGGTCCAGATGGTAGTAATCGAGGAAGTTCGCCAGCGTCAGCTCCATGCCGCTATCCTCTGCAAAGGTAGCCACACGAGACACCAATCCTGCTGTGTTCCCATAGGAGGCTCGGATGTTATCCAGTATGTATTTAGCGGCTTTCTTTTCAAGCTGGATATAACAGCCCTTCGGCACGGAAATAAATCCATCCTTAATTTCACGGCTTACACTGCGAGTGGTATTGCTCAGCAGCGCTGCGAATTTATCTTCAAAGTTATATCTCTTATTTGCCTGGCCGATGAAATCCAACACGGTCAGGCATTCTTTGTCCTCTGCCAAACGCAGGCCACGACCTAACTGCTGCAGGAACACGGTCAGTGACTCGGTCGGACGCAGGAAAAGAACGGTATTGACTTCGGGGATATCAACACCCTCGTTGTAGATGTCAACAACGAAAATGAATCGCACTTCTCCGGCCACCAGCCGTTGCTTGGCTGTTTTCCTTTCCTCGTCAGGCGATTGTCCAGTCAAGAACATAGACGGAATATTATGCTCGTTGAAATAACGGCACATAAACTCCGCATGCTCAATAGAGACGCAGAAGCCGAGCCCCTTCACGTCATCAATTTCCGTCACATATTTCAGCAGCGCAGACACAACCAGATCGGCACGACGGTTGGCCACCGCACCGCTAAGGGTATAAATCTTGGAAAGCTCGTTCTTGTCATAGCCGCCGGCAGACCACTTCAGGGTGTCCAGATCCACGGTATCGGTGACGCCGAAATACTGGAACGGGCAAAGAAGCTTGCGGTCTATGGCCTCTGGTAGACGGATTTCCGCCGCGATGCGATTGTTGAAGTAAGGCAGGATACTCTTACCGTCCATACGTTCTGGCGTTGCAGTCAAGCCCAATAGAATCCGCGGCTGATAATACGCCAAAAGCTTTTGATAGGTGGGCGCCGCAGCATGGTGGAACTCGTCCACAATGATATAGTCATAGAAATCCCGTGCGGTCTTAGAGGCAAAGTCCTGCGAATTGAAGGTTTGAATTGAAATGAAGAGATTATCGATACTTTCGGGTTTATAGCTCCCCACGAACATCTCACCAAAGTTGGCATCCTTCAGCACTGCACGGAAGGTGTACAAGCTCTGCTTCAAGATCTCCTCACGATGCGCCACGAAGAGCAACCGGCAAGGCTTGCCGGGATTTTGCTTATGGAAGCGCTTATAGTCCAGCGCAGAAATGACCGTCTTGCCGGTACCGGTAGCCGCTACCACCAGATTGCGGGTATAGCCGCGAACTTTGCGCTCAGCTTCCAGCTTGTCCAAAATCTCCTGCTGATAGGAATAAGGCGTGATGTCCATGGTGAAGACTTCGGCATTGTTGGTGCCAAAGAATTTCTCCGCGTTCAGCGCTCGGGCAAGGCGCTCCTTTTGATCCTCGGAGTAATACTCAAACTCATTGGAGTTCCAGTAGCTCTCAAAGGTAGCCCCAATCTTGTCGATAGTCTCCGGCAGATCTTTCTTCGTGACTTTCACGTTCCACTCCAAACCACTGGTAATAGCCGCATTGGAGAGGTTGGATGAGCCGACGTAAGCCGTCGTGAAACCAGTGTCACGATAAAACATATAGGTTTTCGCATGGAGACGTGTACGCTTGGTATCATAGCTAACTTTGATCTTTGTGTTGGGCAACTGACGGAGCTCCTCAATTGCCTTCACATCAGTAGCGCCCATGTAGGAAGTGGTGATGATCCGTAACTCGCCGCCGTTCTGCGTAAATTCGCGCAGCTCGTCCATCAGCAAGCGTATGCCACTCCATTTGATAAAGGATACCAGCATATCAATGCGGTCAGCAGAAACGATCTCCTTCTTGAGCTCGGTATACATCTGCGGTTCATGGATTGCGCCGGTGAACAAGGAGCTTTGGGCAATAGAGGTCTCCGGACGGCTCAGATCAGAGGCGGTCTTACCCACAGCCAAGCGTGGGTCTGCTTCCCGTAAAAGAGCAAGAAGCTGCTCTGCACGCTGGTCAACACCCAGCGCGGCAAAGTCAGCTTCCTTTGTAGTGTTTTGAATAAGATCAACGATCTGATTGGTCAGAGCGATTTGGGCAGAGATATTCCCACCGTTGTCAACCACGTTATCCAGGCCCTTCTGAACCACATCAGCCAGATACTGCGCCAGCACCTTGGACGCCTCCGCCTTATTGATAGGCGCAACAGCCTTGCGGGCTTCCGGAATCTCCGCAAGCTCGCTGCTCAGTGCGTTATTGATGATCTGTTCATAAAGACCGTGATGTAGCATAGTTATGTGCTCCTTCTTCTTGTGAGGTTTTTACACAGGAAAACCTACTTGAA
>OMTF01000055.1 GCA_900313925.1 uncultured Eubacteriales bacterium
AGAGCTCTGGAGCTTTTTCTCCAGAGCTCTACCCCAACATTTATTATAGAACCAAATAGAACCGTGATTAACACTGCGTACTCCGCACCCATTGACCATTCCGGGAAAGGCTGCGGAGTATTTTTTGCTATTCGTTAAATATTCGTTAATTTTCGAAAATAACCTCTATTGCTGACAGCAAACTGTTATAATCATTACATGTTAAAAATCGCACGGGAGCAGCAAGGAGGCAAAACTATTTGGCCTATATAGAATTTCAGCATGTTGTGAAAGAATATAACAGTGACGGCTCTCCCATTCTAGCTCTGAATGATGCCAGCTTCCGCGTTGAAAAAGGGGAACTTGCGGTTATTCTTGGTGCTTCCGGAGCAGGGAAGACCACGGCGCTGAATATTCTTGGCGGAATGGACCGTGCGACCTCAGGTAAGGTCTACGTGGACTCAAACGAAATTACCGCATATTCGGATCATGATCTGATCCGCTACCGACGGGAGGATATTGGATTTGTCTTCCAATTCTATAATCTTGTACCGAATTTAACGGCGCTTGAGAATGTTGAACTTGCGGTGCAGGTAAGCGTGCATCCTTTGGATCCGGAAAATACTTTGCGCCAGGTAGGGCTTGGCGAACGACTTGATAATTTTCCAAGTCAGCTTTCTGGCGGAGAGCAGCAGCGAGTTTCAATTGCAAGAGCTCTGGCCAAAAATCCGAAACTCCTGCTTTGCGACGAACCTACAGGGGCACTGGATTATGTAACAGGAAAATCGATATTGAAACTCTTGGAAAATACGTGCCACACACAAGGAATAACCGTTGTCATAATCACCCATAATTCGGCGCTTGCCCCGATGGCAGATCGGCTGATTAGATTTCGAAGCGGTAAAGTAATAGCAACGAAAATCAACCGAAACCCGGTTCCAATTGAGCAGATTGAATGGTAAAGCTTCGCAGAAGGAGGAATTCGGTATTTGAGTGCGGAAAAAATAATGAAGCAAGTCGATAAAGATGCCTATGCAAAAGATATTCAGCGGAGTATACGAAATGGAAAGCGCCGCTTCATTTCTCTGCTGCTTATTGTTGCACTTGGCGTAATGATGTTTTCCGCACTGAAATCAGCATGCGAGGATTTACGTTATTCCGCAGATCATTTCTTCGATCAGCAGAACCTTCGAGATATCGAAATCGTATCGACGCTCGGTTTGACGCAGGAGGACGTAGACGCAGTGTGCACAGTCCGCGGAGTGGAAAAGGCCGAGGGAATTCATTCGGAAACGGTTGATTTTAAAGCTGGTGAGGAAAAATCTACGGCAACACTCTGTACACTTACCGATTCGGGGATCAATACACCGTATCTGCTGGAAGGCTCCATGCCGGAGACGAATACGCAGGTACTAATAACGAGAAAACTTGCGGAAACGTGCGGAATACAAGTAGGAGATAGCATCCTTCTGCAGAATGCTGCGAATCAGCAGGACGAAAAAGAAGAGGCTCCATTGGATTCGCTTGAAAGCATTTCCGAACAGGATGCTGGCAGTGCGGCGTATCAAACAGATGAACTGACCGTAGTCGGTATTGCAACGGATGTGCGGGATGTAAACAACCCTTTTGGATCGGTTTCCTACCGTACCACGGATTTGGAGTCGGAAGTGATTTTCGTGTTGCCATCCCTTATCTCTGTAGACTATTATACGGCAGTTGAGGTACGGGTTTCCGGTACTGAAGCCTATAACTGCTATAGTCAGGAATATATGTCAGCGGTGCAGGAAGTCCGAGACCGGATTGCGGATAAAATTAAAGAAGACAGAGAAAAAGCGCGTACAGAGGCAATTCGCAGGGAAGCAGAACAGAAACTGAAAGACGCGGAAAGCGAAGCGAACAAGGAACTTGCCGATGCAAAAAAGGAGCTTGAGGAAGGAGAGAAGCAGCTCACCGAAGAAGCGCAGAGTGGGCAGGAGCAGATTAATGCCGGCTATGCGGAATTAAACAACAGCCTTGCCGCGAGTAGGCAGAAACTTCTTGATGCACAGGAGGCGCTAGACAGCACTTCCCAAGCCTCCCGTGCAGTGCTTGACAAAGCTCAGGAACAGCTGAATTCTGGATATGAGCAATTAGATAGCGCACAGAAGCAACTGGATGCGGGACAGGCAACACTGAATGAGAGCCTGAACCAAGTCAATTCATCATTAGACACGCTGAATAGCAGCATTTCTAACGTGCAGGGGAAGATTGATGCGCTTGCAGAGCAAACTGCGCAGCTGGATGCACAGATTGAAGAACTGGATACACAGATTGCGGAATATGAAGAACAGGGAAATTTAATTACCGCCGCTGCACTGCGAATACAGCGAAACCAGCTTTTAGTAAAAAAAGAAACCCTCGCTGCACAGGAAAGGGCTCTCCAGCTGCAGCTGGAAAGTCTGAATGCAAGCAGGGATACTCTTCTGGCACAGAAGCAGAAACTTGATGAATCACAGTCCCAACTCTCCGAACAGCAACTGCAGATCGATGCAACGAGAAAGGAACTGGATGAAAAGCAGGCGCAAATCAATGCCGGCTATCAGAAACTGAACAATGCCCAAGCGGAGATCGATAGCGGCTGGGAAAAGTATAATGCAGGAAAAATAGAGGGAGAGAACAAGCTTGCAGAAGCGCAGAGCGAATTGGATTCGGGTACGCAAGCGGGTCGTGAAAGGCTCAATAAAGCGTGGAGAGAATATCAGAATTCAGTCAGCGATGTGCGGAACAAATTTTCGGAAGCCTATGGGAAGCTTGAGGAAATTGATACAGCTAATTGGTATATACGTGACCGCAGTGCCCTTTCCGGCTTTACCAACATAAAAAATGATGCGGATTCCATCGAATCTTTGGGAACAATTTTTCCAATCATCTTCTTTGTTGTAGCGGTGCTGGTCGCTCTGACCGCAGTAACACGAATGGTGGACGAGGACTGGGGCTTGATTGGTACGTATAAATCACTTGGATTTACCAACCGCGAAATCCGGAGAAAATATCTGCTTTTTACCTTTGAAGCAGGCATATGCGGATGCCTTTTAGGATCGGTGCTTGCATTTATTGGTCTTCCTGCGTTTATCTTCACAATTTTCCAGACAATGTATCTGCTCCCAAATTATGAATATCATTTTATTGCTTCATATGGACTTGTCGGTCCGTTTCTGTTCTTAGGCGGGATTTTAATAGCGGTATTGATTGCCTGCAGGAACGTTCTAAGAGAGTCCCCGGCGACATTGATGCGCCCCAAGTCTCCAAGAGCGGGATCAAGAGTTCTTCTGGAAAAGATTCCCTTTCTATGGAAGCCTTTGTCCTTTCTCAGCAAAGTCACAGCCAGAAACATTTTCCGCTATAAGCGGAGAATGCTGATGACCATTTTTGGCATTGCCGGCTGCGTGACACTGCTTCTGTTTGGATTTTCAGTTCGGGACTCTGTTAACGCACTTGTTCCCAAACAGTACGATCAGACATTCCATTTTGATGTTTTAGCCGTAGCAGCGGAAGATCGGGAGGATAAAATATCGGAATATCTGACGAGCCAGAGGGGCTTTGATTCCTGCCTGAATGGATATCTGGATTCCATAAAAATTCGAAGCAATGACAAGGAAGAATCGGCAACGCTGATTGTAATTCCAAAGAATGCGGATCTCCACCCTTATGTGACCCTAACGGCTGTAGATGGGGAAACGGTCACGCTTGAAGACGGGCAGGTACTTGTAACTGTGAATGCAGGCCAGATGCTTGATTTTAACGAGGGAGATAAAGTATCCATTCAGCTCAGTGATCTTCAGGAACAAACCTTTACGATTGCAAGACTGCTGAACAATTACCTTGGGAACTATGTTTATATGACGCAGAATACCTTCGAATCGGTTTTCAAGGACTATCGGGCTAATGGATATCTGATTTCGCTGAAGGATGGAGAAGATAATGGTGCGTTTGCGGAAGCTCTGGAGGAGAACTGCGATTTGCTATCCTGCCTAAGCACAAATGAGATGCGAAAGAATTTTGCCAGCGGATTTAAGCTTATGAATGCCATCGTCTACATTATAATTGTCATGTCGAGCGCACTGGCTTTCGTAGTGCTGTATACTCTCTCAGTGACGAACATATCGGAGCGGGAAAGAGAGATTGCGACTATTAAAGTCCTTGGCTTCTACCCGCGGGAAGTTCATTCGTATATTGATAGGGAAACATTTATTTTAAGCCTAGTTGGAACAGCCCTCGGCATGCCTCTTGGATGGCTATTTTCAAGATCGCTTAATAAAATTCTTCAAGTTTCCGCCATTTACCTTGACGCAACGCTGAAGCCTTTAAGTTATTTCCTTGCCGCGGTGCTGTCCCTTATGTTTACGTGGCTCATCAATAAAATTATGGACATTTCACTGGATAAGATCAATCCTGTGGAGGCACTGAAATCAGTAGAATAATGTATACGGAGCGGTTTTTGCCGTTCCCATGAGTGCTGCAGATGCAGGGGATCGCACATGGCTCAGGAATTTTTCAACTTGGCTTGTGCGGTTTGCAGCCGTTCTTTCAGGAGAGAATTTCTTTTCCCCGCACTTGAATTGCGAATGGCAATGCCTATGGATTTTTTACTCCCAAGGAGTACAAGACATTTCTTCGCCCTTGTTATGCCGGTATAGAGCAGGTTCCGTTGCAGCATAATATAATGCGTCATCATGACGGGAAGAACGACAACAGGATATTCACTCCCTTGCGACTTATGAATTGTTACTGCATATGCGAGCATAATTTCATCCAAATCCGTCGTATCATACTGGACTAATTTTTCATCAAAGAGAACCGATACTGTGGAATTTTCCATATCAATTTCCTGGATAAATCCCATATCTCCATTGTAAACATCACGATCATAATTATTCCGAATCTGCATGACCTTATCACCTACACGGAAAAGGATCCCGTTCCTTCGAATACCGAATGCGCTCGGGTTCAGCGCCTCCTGCAGCCGCATATTTAGTTGATCGGTACCAACAGGCCCGCGCCGCATGGGGCTGAGGACCTGAATGCTTTTAGCTGAAATGCCGGTATAGCTTGGGAGGCGGCCCGTTACTAGATGCACAATTTCATCCGCGGCGCATTGCGGATCGTCTTTGTCAATAAAAAAGAAGTCGGTTCCTTTATTATTGGACAAATCCGGAAATTGGCCCGCATTAATCCGATGTGCATTGGTAATAATTCTACTGGATTTTGCCTGCCGGTGAATTTCAGAAAGGGAAACAACCGGAAAACAATGGGACCGAATAATATCCTGAAGAACATTTCCTGCGCCCACGGAGGGAAGCTGATCGGCATCGCCGACCAGCACGAGATGCATGGACGGCGGAAGGGCCTTTACTAAAGCATTCATTAGCATGAGATCAATCATGGAACACTCATCTACGATCAGTACATCGCCATGAAGCGTGTTTTTTTCATTTCGCTTGTAAACGCCATTCGGGCTCGCCTCCAGAAGGCGGTGTATCGTCTTGGCTTCTCTGCCCGTTGCTTCAGACAGACGCTTTGCCGCACGCCCGGTCGGCGCCGCGAGAAGGATCTTTTTCCCTAAAGAAATAAAAGTATAAATAATTCCGACCGTGGTTGTTGTTTTCCCTGTGCCGGGGCCCCCTGTCAGAACCATTACCTTTGCGTTTACAGCAGTTTCGATTGCCTTTCGCTGGATGGAATCAAAGGAAATGCCTGCGACTTCTTCCAAGGAATCGAAGTCGATGTGGTAAGTGATGTTTTCTGGGGAAATTGCCTGCTCTGCTAGGTGCTTTGCTAGATTTACTTCTGTATGGTAGAACACAGGCAGATAAATAGCATTCCCGTCTATAAGAATGTCTTTCCGTGACACAAGAAGGCTAATCTCATTCAGCAGGTTTTCTGAATCCGCACCCAGAAGCTCCTGCGATTTCAGCAAAAGCTGCTCCTGCGTAGCGTAGCAATGACCTTCTTCTGCCATCATGCGCAGAGCGTAAAGAATGCCGCTTCGATAACGCAGAGGACTCGTTTTTGGAATTCCGATTTTTCCTGCCATTTCATCCGCAGTTCGAAATCCTATGCCCCAAATATCATCGGCAAGCTGATACGGGTCTTCCTGAAGGTGCGCGATGGCAGACGCCCCGTACTGTTTATATATTTTAGCAGCATACGTACTGCTAATGTTATATTTCTGGAGAAACATAACAATATTCTGAATTTCACGGTGCTGGGACCAGCTTTCCGTAATCATCGCCAGTTTTGCATCGCCGATGCCAGCAATTTCCGTTAGACGCTCCGGCTCACGGTCTATTATTTCAAAGGTCTCTTCTCCAAATGTATCGACGATTTTCTCCGCAGTAATCGGGCCGATTCCTTTAATAAAACCGCTACTGAGATACTTTTCAATGCCGCTGCGTGTCAGCGGAAGTTTTTCCTCCCAATATGAAACCTGAAACTGCAGGCCATAGCGCGTGTCAAGCTTCCAATCACCATGCGCCTCCATTTCGGTTCCTTGAACGACTTCCGGCATGATCCCAACGAGCGTAACGCTCTCCCGGGTTCCTACTTTTCGGGCCCGAAGAACGGTGAAGCCATTTTCAGGATTTTGAAAAGTGATCCGCTCTGCCATACATCTTATTGTTTCCACTTGCATCTCCTAAGAATAACCACGGCTATATATATATATAAATTATACACCTGCATCAAAGAAATAAAAAAGCAAAAAGGA
>OMTF01000054.1 GCA_900313925.1 uncultured Eubacteriales bacterium
ATTATTCCCATTCTATCGTTGCGGGTGGCTTTGAAGTTATGTCGTATACGACCCTGTTAATTCCATTTACTTCATTTACTATTCGCGTGGATACTGTGTTTAAAATATCATAGGGAATCTGGACCCAGTCAGCGGTCATAAAGTCCGAAGTGGCTACGCTTCGAAGCGCCACTACGTATTCATAAGTCCGATAATCTCCCATGACACCCACCGTACAAATATTTGTAAGTACTGCAAAGTATTGACTCATTGTCTTTTCAATCTTTGCCTTAGCAATTTCCTCCCGGAAAATAGCATCCGCGTCACGTAGAATCTCCAGCTTGTCTTTTGTTACTGCTCCCATGCAGCGAACCGCAAGGCCCGGTCCGGGGAAAGGCTGCCGATTGACAATATAATCCGGAAGCTGCAGTTCCCGCCCCAACTGACGGACCTCGTCTTTGAAAAGCATCCGCAGCGGCTCAATGATTTCCTTAAAATCAACATAGTCCGGAAGTCCTCCCACATTGTGATGGCTTTTAATCGTCGCAGCGTCTCCTAGGCCGGACTCAATCACATCGGGATAAATCGTCCCCTGCGCAAGGTAATCAACTCTGCCTATTTTTTTGCTTTCTTCTTCAAAAACGCGTATAAATTCCTCCCCGATTATTTTCCTCTTGCTCTCCGGGTCCGTGACTCCATCAAGCTTTCTGAGGAATCTATCTTCCGCATCTACGCGCACGAAATTAAGCTTCCATCTGGAAAAGGCCTTTTCCACCTCAACGCCTTCATTCTTCCTCAGAAGTCCGTGATCCACGAAAACGCAAGTGAGCTTATCGCCTACGGCTTCTGCGATCAACGCTGCTGCTACAGAAGAATCAACACCTCCGGAAAGCGCCAGAAGGACTTTTCCATTTCCAACTTCTGCCCGTATTTTCCCAATAGAACGGCGCATAAAATCCGACATCGTCCAGTTTCCGGATGCTCCGCAGATTTCAAACAAAAAATTGTGGAGCATCTGTTTCCCGTATTCCGTATGATTTACTTCGGGATGGAACTGCACGCCATAGAATTTCCTTTTTTCATCGCAGATTCCAACATTGGGGCACTTCTCGGAATGGGCAACCAAAGAGAATCCGGCAGGCACCTTTTCCATATAGTCGCTGTGACTCATCCAGGTAATACTGGTTTCCGGCAGGCCTTGGTAGAGCAGGCAGTCCGTGTCAAAATACGTAACTGTTTTTCCGTATTCTCTCGCCGTATCGTCCTGCGCCTTTGTAACTTTTCCGCCCAGGTCCTGTGCCATAAGCTGGCACCCGTAGCAAATACCGAGAATCGGGATTCCCAACTTATAAATTTCCGGATTCACTTGCGGACTGCTGGATATATAAACGCTTTTCGGTCCCCCTGTAAAAATAATGCCGATCGGGTTGTATTCCTGAATTTCCGCAACAGTCATAGTATATGGCCGAACCTCACAGTATACTTTGCATTCTCTTACTCTGCGAGCAATCAGCTGATTGTACTGTCCGCCGAAGTCCAGTACCAGAACTTTCTCCTCTTGCATTGCAGCATCCTCCGAACCGCACGGTAAATGTATTATGAAATCTTAAGGGGCGGGCTTTTCACCCGCCCCTCTTATTCAGAACATTTTTATGATGGCGTCCCTGTCCGCTCCCACGGAGACGTATTTTATTGGTACGCCGATGCCTTCCTGGATAAACCCGATATAATCCTTAGCAATCTGCGGAAGATCCGCCGGCTGTCTGCAGCCGGAAACATCGCATTCAAATCCCGGGAAATATTCATACAAAGGCGTGCAGCGCACAAGCTCTCTCTCTGTCGGGAAATAGTCAATGATTTTTCCATCCAGATAATAATGCGTTACGATCGGAATTTTATCCATGTAGCTCAGAACATCCAGTTTCGTCAGAGCAACATAGTCGCATCCCTGAATCTTTGCTCCATAGCGGGAGGCAACCATATCAAAGCCGCCAACCCGGCGCGGCCTTCCGGTCGCAGCGCCGTATTCACCGCCGGCTTTACGCAGCATCTCTGCTTCCTCACCGAAAAGCTCACAGGTAAACGGGCCCTCGCCTACGCAGCTGGAGTATGCTTTCATAATTCCGATGCGCTGATCCAAGGTGTACATGGGGATTCCCGCACCGATGGGAGCATACGCCGAAAGAGTCGTAGATGCAGATGTATAGGGATAAATTCCATAATCAATATCGCGAAGCGCACCGAGCTGTGCTTCAAACATTATGGATTTATCCTTTTCAATTGCATCCGACAGATACTGTGTTGTATCCACAACAAAGTCCTTGAATGGAAGTCCGTACTTTCGCAGCCAGTCCATAATATCTGCCGTCTGAATTGGTTCATGGCCGTAGCCGTTCGCAACCACAAGGTTCTTCCACTCCACCAGATCGCTGACATAGTCTTCCAAATCCTCAAGATATTTCAGATCACCCATACGCAGCGTCTTCTTCATGTATTTATCCGCGTAAACCGGTGAAATTCCGCGACGAGTCGATCCAAATTTCTTATCTCCAAGGCGATCCTCTTCCAGTCCATCCATCAGTTTGTGATAGGGCATGCATATGGTTGCCCGATCGCTTATTTTCAAATGGTCGGGCGTTATGGAAATTCCCGCTTTGCGCAGCTTATCGACTTCGTTGAAAAGGTGTTCCAGATCGATCACGATTCCAGGGCCCAGAACATTGACGGTGTCGTCCCGCAGGATTCCGGAAGGCAGTAAATTCATTATAAATTTTCCCTTTTCGTTAATGACCGTGTGTCCTGCGTTGTTGCCCCCCTGGTATCGGACAACGATGTTATAGTCTTCGGAAAGAAGGTCCACCATGCGGCCTTTTCCCTCGTCGCCCCAGTTGGTCCCAACGATTGATGTCAGCATATTCGTTTCCTCTTTCTGTACGATTTTTTCTTATTAAACCCGTATATCCACGTGGCGATCCGGTTCATCGCGGTATTTTTCCAAAACTGGCCGGACTTCCTGCGAAAGGAACCTCTCCGTCTGCTGTTTCGCGAGTCCCGTAAAGGACGCAGGATCCAGCAGTTTGTCAAGTTCTTCACGGGTAAGTCTGAAAATCGGATCGCCTGCGATCCGATCCAGCAGGTCGTTCGGTTTTCCAAGCTCTTTGACCTGACGTGCTGCTTCCACCGAGTGCACCCGGATTGCCTCATGAAGGCTCTGCCGATCTCCGCCCTTTTCCTTTACGCAGTACATCAAGATATTCTCTGTCGCCATAAACGGCATTTCCTCACGCAGGTGTTTGGCGATCACTGCCGGATAAACCCGCATGCCGCTGACAATATTGTAGTATAACCCAAGGATACCGTCCACTGCAAGGAAAGCTTCCGGGACGGAAATCCGTTTATTTGCCGAATCGTCAAGGGTCCTCTCGAACCACTGTGCGGATGCCGTGATGGCTGCGTTATCCAGATCGCATAGTACATACCGGCTGAGCGATGCAATTCTCTCGCTTCGCATCGGGTTTCTCTTATAGGCCATGGCGGATGACCCAATCTGCTTTTCGGCAAATGGCTCGTCCACTTCCTTTTCATGACTCAGAAGACGGATGTCATTGGAGAATTTGGTAGCAGACTGGGCGATTCCGCTTAATACCTGCAGAACCTGAAAGTCCGTTTTTCTTGAATAGGTCTGTCCGCTGACGGCAACGCAGCTCTCGAACCCCATTTTTTCAGCGATTTTCTGATCCAGCTGCAGGCATTTTTTCTCATCTCCGTCAAAGAGCTCCAGAAAGCTTGCACAGGTTCCTGTTGTTCCCTTGCATCCTAGAAGTTTGAGGTTTCCGCGGACGAATTCCAGCTGCGCAAGATCCATGAGCAAGTCCTGAATCCACAGACAGGCCCGCTTTCCCACCGTAGTCGGCTGCGCTGCCTGGAAGTGCGTATATGCGAGCGTCGCCAGAGCTTTATATTTTTCTGCAAATTCCGCCAGGGCGCCGATGGTTTTAATCAGAAGGCTTCGGATTATTCCCAAAGCTTCCTTCATTTTTATAATATCGGTATTGTCGCCCACATAGCACGATGTCGCGCCAAGATGAATAATGGGGCGTGCCGTGGGGCAGGCTTCGCCGTAGGTAAGGACATGTGCCATAACGTCATGCCGCACTTCCTTTTCATGCCGGGCTGCCGATTCGTAGTCGATATCGTAGATGTGTGCTTTCATTTCCGCGATCTGCTCATCGCGGATGGGAAGTCCCAGTTCCTGCTCGCTCTGTGCCAGGGCAATCCACAGCTTCCGCCAAGTCGAGAATTTGAAATCGTCGGAAAAAAGCTTCTTCATTTCTTCTCCCGCATACCGGGTGCAGAGCGGGTTTTCATAGACATCGTGCATGATAATCATCGACCTCCTGCAGAATACTGCGTCAGTTCCCGTTGCTTTCTTTTTCCTTCCTGTAATCTTCATAGGTGCTTATCGGGCGGCGCTTATGCTCGGAGCGCCGATGGTAGCGCCGCAGAATACGGGCGTCTTTTTCCTCCGCTTCTCCTGTCAGAAGAAACCGGTCTATCGCGGCATAGGTAATTCCCATTTCCGTTTCGTCGGTCTGCCCTTCGAAAAGTCCGGCGGAAGGGGCCTTTTTAATAACGCACGCCGGAGCGGACAGCCATTGCAGGAACTGATAGATTTCCGTAACCGTGAGGTCGGAAATGGGATTGAAGTCATACGCGCCGTCTCCCCATTTGGTGAAGTAACCCATGTAGCCTTCGCTCCGGTTGCCGGTTCCTGCGACCAGGAGATTCTCACTTGCCGCAATTGCATAAAGAGTCGTCATACGCAGCCTCGGAGCAATATTCGCCATCGCCATCTGCGTAAGCGGTGTTGCCGTCTTAAGCTGTTCTACCTCCGCGTCCCGAACCGGAGTCAGATCCACGGTCCGTGTACGAATGCCGTAATGCTCCGCGACCTCCAGGGCATCTCTGGTATCCTCTTCAAAATTGCGTTTGGAACTGCAGGGCATAAGGACGCCGACGGTATTATCGCAGGCCATCTTGCAGAGGATTCCCACAAGAGCAGAATCCTTTCCGCCGGAGTTCCCATAGACAATGCCTTCCGCCTCCGCAGCTTCCACAAGACTGTGAATGTACTCCACGCGCATCTTCAGCTCCGCGGCGTAGTCCCGCAAATTTCTATCTGCCATTTTCACTGACTCCTTTCACTCTTCTTGCTTTTCGCTCCAGCGCCGAACTTACTAATCCGCAGAAAAGCGGATGCGGTCGGTTCGGCCGACTCTTGAACTCCGGATGGAACTGAACGCCGACGAAATAGCCGCCGTTGCGAAGTTCCATGGTTTCTACAATATGCCCATCGGGGGAAATGCCGGAAAGCACCATGCCGTGCTGCTGCAGGATTTCCCGATAGTCGTTGTTGAATTCATAGCGATGGCGATGCCGCTCACTGATATCCCTCCGGCCGTACCAGCGGTAGATTTCGGTATCCTCCCCCAAATGGCAGGGATACGCGCCGAGACGCAGTGTGCCGCCCATATCGATGTCCTCGTTCTGGTCCGGAAGAAAATCAATGACCTTATGCTTGGAATTTGGATCAAATTCTCCGGAGTTTGCATCCTCCAGACCGCAGACGTGGCGTGAGAATTCAATAACCGCCACTTGCATGCCAAGGCATATGCCGAGATAGGGAAATCGGTTTTCTCGGCAGTACTGCGCTGTGGCAATCATACCCTCAATGCCGCGGCTTCCGAAGCCGCCCGGAACAATCACACCGTCGCAGCCCTCCAGAGCTTCCTCGATGCAGGACGGCGAAAGTTCTTCGCTGTTAATCCATTTGATATCCACGCGGGAGCCGCAGGCATAACCGGCATGCGTCAGTGCTTCGGAAACGGATAGGTAGGCATCGTGCAGCTTAACGTATTTTCCTACAAGTCCAATCGTCACGCTGGTGCGCAGATTTTTGGCTTCCCGTACCATTCCCCTCCATTCCCTGAGGTCTGGTTCCGGCGTATTTAGGCCAAGTTCACGGCACACAACGCCGGAAAAGTGCTCCTCCTCCAGCATCAGAGGGGCTTCATACAGGGTGGGAAGCGTCCGGTTTTCAAATACGCAATCCGGTTTCACATTGCAGAACAGGGCAATTTTCAGGAATATGTTTTCTTCCAGAGGCTCGTTGCAGCGAAGAACGATAATATTCGGCGTAATGCCCATGCCCTGCAGTTCCTTGACGGAATGCTGGGTCGGCTTCGTCTTGTGCTCGCCGCTGCCCTGCAGATACGGTACCAGCGTCACGTGGATGTACAGCGTATTCGTCAGTCCCTGCTCGATGCCGACCTGACGGGCTGCTTCCAGAAAAGGCTGGCTTTCAATGTCGCCGGTTGTGCCGCCGATTTCCGTAATTACCACGTCGGCATTGGCTTTTCTGCCGACCGAGTATATAAAATCCTTGATTTCATTCGTTATATGCGGAATGACCTGCACCGTCTCTCCCAAATATTCACCGCGGCGTTCCTTGTTCAATACATTCCAGTATACCTTGCCCGTGGTAAGATTCGAGAATTTATTCAGATCTTCGTCAATAAACCGCTCATAATGGCCGAGGTCCAAATCGGTCTCCGCTCCGTCTTCCGTTACATACACCTCGCCGTGCTGGTATGGGCTCATGGTGCCCGGATCCACATTGATATACGGATCCAGCTTCTGCGCCGCCACTTTCAGGCCCCGGGCCTTCAGCAGCCGGCCGAGAGAAGCTGCGGTAATTCCCTTCCCAAGCCCGGATACGACACCGCCGGTTACGAAGATATATTTGGTCATTCTTTTTCCTCCTGCATCTGTTCCGCTGCGGGCATCACCGTGGAGTCCTTTGCCCTCAGAGTCCCTTCAAGGCACAAAAAAATGCCTTCCGATGCCTTAATGGGGGCATTAGTCCCCTTACCATCGAAAAGCGATACTCAAAAATCTTCAGTTGCCATCGGTCCCGTACTTTCTTCGCGGTTCCAAAACTTACTTAAAAATACTACTCTCGGCCGGGAGCAATGTCAAGTGGTGAATCCGTCCAAATTCGAAAAAACAGATTTCCAATCTTTTGCACAAAAAGGCAGTCAATTTTTTATTGACTTTTTCCTGTTCGGGGTTTAGATTATACGCATGATAGGGGTGCATGAACCCGCATGTATCCGCAATGAATCTGAATAAAGTACGATGTATGACAACGGCAAAGGTGGCGTTATCCCTTGCCGCTTTCTCTTTATTTGGAGGTCTGTATCGACTTCGCAGGAACCGATGCAGCGAATCTACAGAAATGGAAGGAGAGATACGCATGAGCAATCCCGCAGAGATTTTTGGTTCCAAGGTTTTTAATGATGCCATTATGCAGCAGCGCCTTCCGCAGAAAACCTACCGGCAGCTCCTGGCGACCATCAAGAATGGAAAGACGCTGGACCCGGAAGTCGCAAATATTGTCGCTAATGCCATGAAGGATTGGGCTGTTGAAAACGGGGCGACGCACTTTACGCACTGGTTTCATCCGCTGAACGGCGCCTCCGCGGAAAAGCACGACAGCTTTATTAAGCCGACTGGCGGCGGCAGCATTATCCTTGAATTTTCCGGCTCCAATCTGGTTCGCGGAGAGCCCGATGCGTCTTCCTTCCCGTCCGGCGGTCTACGGGCAACCTTTGAAGCCCGCGGCTATACCGCTTGGGACCCGACGTCCTATGCCTTCATAAAAGACAATGTTCTTTTTATTCCTACTGCGTTCTGCTCCTTCGGCGGAGAGGCACTCGACCGCAAAACACCGCTTCTGCGCTCCATGGAAGCGCTGAACAAGCAGGCGATGCGTATCCTGCGGCTTTTCGGAAACACAGATGTGGATCATGTGAAAACAACCGCCGGCCCTGAGCAGGAATACTTCCTCATTGACGCCGACATGTATGACAAACGGGAAGATCTCCGCTTCACCGGACGCACTCTTTTCGGCGCTGCCCCTCCCAAGGGACAGGAAATGGACGACCATTATTTCGGCGCTATCAAAACCAAAGTGCAGGAGTTCATGGCCGATCTGAACAATGAACTGTGGCAGCTGGGAATTCTCGCGAAAACCGAGCATAATGAAGTGGCCCCGGCGCAGCACGAGCTTGCGCCGATCTTTCTTACCACGAATGTCGCCACCGACCACAATGACATCACGATGGAGATTATGAAGAAAGTCGCACAGCGGCACGGCCTTGTCTGCCTGCTTCATGAAAAGCCGTTCGCCGGCGTGAATGGCAGCGGCAAGCACAACAACTGGTCCATCAAAGCGAGCAATGGGCAGAACCTGCTGGAACCCGGCGACACCCCGTATGAAAATGCACAGTTTCTGCTGTTTCTGTGCGCCACAATCAAAGCCGTGGACGACTACCAGGATCTGCTGCGCATTGCCGTCTCCTCTGCCGGCAATGACCATCGGCTGGGCGCCAGTGAAGCCCCTCCGGCTATCGTCAGCATCTTCCTTGGGGATGAGCTGACCGAAATTCTGGAAGCCATCGACTCCGGCACTGCGTACTCGAGCAAGGAAAAGACTCTGATGAAAATCGGCGTCCATACCATACCGCACTTTCCCCGGGACAACACCGATCGCAACCGGACCTCCCCGTTCGCCTTTACCGGAAATAAATTTGAATTTCGGATGCCCGGGTCTTCCGCCTCCATCGCGACGCCCAATGTGGTTCTCAATACTTCCGTAGCCGAGTCCCTCAAGCAGTTTGCCGATGAGCTGGAGAAGGCAGACGACTTTGAGTCCTCCCTGCATGACCTTATCCGGAGAACCATTCATGAGCATAAGCGCATTATCTTCAACGGAAACGGCTATGATGACAGCTGGGTCAAGGAAGCCGAGCGGCGCGGTCTCTGCAATTATCGGTCCACACCGGATGCCGTTCCGCACCTCCTGGATGAAAAGAATGTAAAGCTATATGCCGATCATGGCGTTCTTACGAAAACGGAATTGGAATCCCGATATGAAATTGGGCTGGAAACCTATGCAAAGACCGTGAACATTGAAGCCCGAACGATGCTTGACATGGCACGCAAGGATATCCTTCCGGCGGTCAGTTCCTATAAACAGACGCTTGCCACAACGATCAATGAAATTCACGCGTCCGGTATTAATGCGGACTGCAGTTATGAAACCGAGACGCTGGCGGAAGAGTCCGAGCTGAGTGCGAAGCTGTACGAGGCAGTCAAAATTCTGGAAGAAAAGGCCCGCGGCGCCTCCGGTGCCACAGACAGCCTGGAGAAAGCCTGCTGCTACCGGGACGAAGTTCTCCCTGCCATGGAGGATGTACGAGCCTATGCAGACAGGCTGGAGCTTCTCACGGACAAAGATTACTGGCCGTACCCCACGTACGGCGACCTGCTGTTCGGTGTAAAATAGAGCAATTTTCCTCGCGTGAGCTGTGCAGTAGATATGCGGCGGTGCCGGGCACAAGCCTGACTCCGCCGCATAATTGCATCTATATGGGTTTCCGGGGGCTACGCTTCCTTCGATTCATAAAGGCGCCGCTGGATTTTTCCCGTAGCGGTTTTCTGGAAAGGCTCTGCCTCAAACTGCACTTCCGCAATCTGCAGATAAGCCGGCACCCTTTTATTTTCCTCCTCGATTTTCTTCCGCACGCGCGCCCTCGCTTCCGGCGTGTCCTCGAGGAGGTACAGCCGAGCAGACAGATGGCGATCGCAGCCCTGGACCAGAGCTTCCGCAACTTCTTCGATCTGCTCCAGCTTCATCTCCAGCCCTTCCGGGCTAACGTTTTCTCCGTTCGAAAGAATAATGAGGTTCTTGATGCGGCCGGTCAGCGCAATGTTCCCATCCTCGTCGATGGTGCCGATATCGCCCGTTCGAAACCACCCGTTCTCTATGACTTCAGCGGTTTTTTCCGGGTGATCCGCATAGCCCAGCATCACATTCCGTCCGCGGACGCAGATTTCTCCCCGCCCCTGCGCGTCCGGATGGCGGACTTTCACTTCGCAGCAGAACAGCGGCCGGCCTACCGTTCCCGGCGTACGCTTCTCCACTCGGTTGCACGCGACCACCGGGGAGCACTCCGTAATGCCGTAGCCGTTGATAACCCGGATTCCCAGGCTTTCAAAAGCTTCCAGCACTTCCGGATTGGGGGATGCTCCGCCGGTGATGAGGAGGTTCAGATTTCCGCCGAACGCCTGCCGTACGGCAGAAGGAGCCGGAACCGTTTCCGGCAGATTTTTTATCGCACGCTGCGCCATCCGATACAGTCCGTCCAGGACCATGGGCACAACGGCTAAATGCTGCGGTTTTACCTGGGGAATCTCCCGGGCAAGGTACGGGATGCCCTGGCTGATGTAGATCGGGTATCCGTAGAGCATGACGCCAAGAACATTCACAGTAAAGCAGAATGCATGATGCAGGGGAAGAAATAGGATGGTTCCACCCTGAATGTGCACCGCATCGGCTGATCCCAGTCCGTCCGAAGCCAAGTTTTCATGACTGAGGAGAACTCCCTCCGGGTCTCCGGTCGTTCCGGATGTAAAGACCAGGGCTGCCGGTTCTTCCGGCTTTCGAGGCGAAAGGGGTAGCTTTTCTGCATGCCTTTTTACGTCCCCGGCGGTGAATTCTTCCATCTTCCTGAGAGCTGGCCATCCGGTATCCGCTGCCTGATGTACCGCCGCATAGACGGCGGGTGAGCAGAAGACCGTTTTCACCGAGGCGCTGCGCATCTGCCGCACCAGTGCCGCCGGATCCTGCCGGGCATCCAAGGGAACGGCAATATTTCCGCTGCATGCAACAGCAAAATAGCAGGCAATCCATGAAAAGCTGTTTTCTCCCCACAGGGCGATCCGCTGGCCGGTGCCGAAGTGCTGGCGCATCTGTGAAGCTTTCTCCGCCACGATGTCACGGAATTCGCCAAACGTAACCTGAATGTCCGCAGTCCGGAATACCGTCCGCTCCGGATAGCAGGATGCGCAGGTTTCCACCAGCTGCGGAAGAGTATGAATGCTGCAGAAAGGTTCCGAAAGAAAATCCATCGCTTCAGGCACTTCTCTTCCTCGTGCTTTCCGGTGCCTTGCCGGTCTTTACGCCGATATAATTCCGGATATCCCCGACTGTGCGGAAATTTTTCAAATCCGCGTCGGCAATGTGAATGGCATACTCCTCTTCAAATTCCGGTATCATCTGCATCATCTCAAAGGAATCCAGCTCCAAGTCCTCCACAAGATTCTCGTCGTCCCGAAGATCCTTCACATCGCAGTCCGCATGGGCCGCGATGATTTCATTCACCCGTTCCAGCATGACAGTTTCCCTCTTTCTTCCTTTGCTTCAAAAATTTTAATTTTAATTTTTCAAGCATCCTATCATAAAAAAGAGAAAACCGCAAGTCTTGAGACAAAAGATTCTGCGAATGAGACATCCGCGTGCAGAAAGATTTTTCCATTTATGGCTAAGGGTACACCTCCGCCCGGATTCGAACGGTGTGTGCGGACGCGAAGGAGGGAGCGTAAATTTCTTCTTTTCCGGGATTTCGTGTGCTATACTTCTGGAAAGACCGGTACCGTCTGTGCGAATGCAGTGCCTGCGGGAGCGTATCTGCTCCTCGCCTGCTCTGCCCCGCATTCCCGGTGCGCGGTGTAAGCGTTACTGGAAGGAATGCGCAGGGTGCGCGGGGGTTTGCTCCCGGAATCCCGCGATGTGATGTGCTATGGAATCTGAACTGCTGCTTCACCCGTTTCCGCCCGTCTGGGACAATCACTCCCAAATTCTGATCCTTGGTACATTCCCTTCCGTAAAATCCCGGGAAGTTAAATTCTATTACGGCAATCCGCGCAACCGGTTCTGGGCGGTCACAGCGTCCCTTTACGGTATGGACGTTCCGCCAAGCACCGAGGAGAAAATGCGTTTTCTTCTGACAAACGGGATCGCGCTCTGGGACGTCGTCGCCTCCTGCCGTATCCGCGGAAGCTCCGACGCAAGTATCGCGGACGCGAAAGGAAACGATGTTGCCTCCCTTCTGCGGCAGACTTCGATCAACCGTATTTTTACGAACGGTAAAACCGCGAAGAAGCTTTATGACCGGCTCCTGAGTGGCGAAACAGGCATGGACGCGGTGTGTCTTCCCTCCACTTCTCCCGCAAATGCCTCCTGGAGTCTGGAGCAGCTCTGCCATGCGTGGGAAGTTATTAAGTCCTAGGCGATCCTCCGGATTTCGTATGGCAGATGAACCTTGAAGCGGCATCGGGCGTAACGCCGAAAAAGGAAGGATTCCTGCACATGGCAGGGATCCTTCCTTCTGTGATCCTCGCAAAGCCTGAAGACGCCGTTTTCTCGAACGGCTTTTCCGTGGTTCTTCAGTCTTCCTGCTCTCCCGTAAGTTTGTCCAGAAAGCTTACGATGTCCCGGACCGTCCGGAGATTGGAAATGTTCTCATCCTGAATTGAAACATTCAATTCCTCTTCGACGGACATGATGAGATCCACCACATCCAGGGAATCCGCACCCAAATCATCTACCAGATTGGTATCCATCGTAATGGTATCTGCATCGATCATGAACTGATCCGCGATCAGGCTGCGTATAAGGTCAAAATGCATAGATGTGCCTTCCTTTCCATCGGACTCAGGCCCATTCCCGGCTCTGAGGTCTCTTATTTTCTTTTTCCCGCTGATTGGATTCTGTTTCCGAGTCATGTTCGCCGGAAGATTCCCGTCTCGGTCTGGAACCGCCCCGTCCTCCGGAAGGCCGGCCGCTCCGATGGCCGCCATAGCCGCCTCGCCGATCGCCGTCCGGTCCGTCATAGGAAATGACTACCCGCCGGTTCGGCTCCGTCCCGGTAGAGCAGGTGGAAACGCCTTCGACATCCTGCAGCGCCGTGTGGATAACGTGCCGCTCATAGGAATTCATCGGCTCCAGCGCCATGCTTCTTTTATACTTCAGAACTTTTGCCGCCATTTTCTGGGCAAGCTTGACCAGGGATTCTTCGCGCTTTGCCCGGTAGTTTTCTGCATCCACGGAAATATGGACATGTCGATCGCTGTCCTTGTTCACTACGTAATTCGCCAGATGCTGGATCGCATCAAGATTTTCCCCCCGGCGTCCGATAATGGAGCCGAGGCCCGGTCCTTGAATATTCACGTTGATGCCGCCGTCTTCCCGGTCGGTAAGCACCAGCGTCGCGTACACATTCATTTTTTCCAGCAGTCCGGTCAGAAATTCGGCTGTCCGCCCCGCTTCCGGCGCCGTCGCCTGATTTTCTACCTTCATTTCCTGCACTTTCGCCTTCGCAGGTGCGTTTTTCTCCTTCGCCGCAGTAAAGGTCTTTTTCTCTGCGGGGGGTGCCGCGTCGGCTGCGCGTTCATTTCCTTCGGCTGCTTTCGGCGCTTTCGGCGTCGGCTCCTCCGCAGGAGTCGGCTCCTCTTCCGGCGCTTCGTAGCTTATCCTTACAACGGCAGGAGAGGAACCAATTCCCAGAAAACCGGATTTGGCCCGCTCCAGAATTTCTACGGAAACATCGTCTCGGTCGAGACCTAATTCCATCAAGGCCGCCTGGATGGCTTCATCCTCGGTACGGCCGCTTTTTTCCAATGTCTTCAACATGGTAACAAAACCTCTTCCCGTACTTTCGATTCATACGATTGCTGCTGCAGTTCCAGCTTTGTCGGGATCTAATTATCCTGCGTGCCGGCATCCTTATACCGGTCCGCCTCATAGGCCCGCCCGCGGGCATAGCGGCGGTTTCCGACCTGCGAATCCGGCGCTTTCGGCTGCTTTACGCCACGGCGGGCGTTTCGTTCTTCCCGCTCTGCTCTGGCCGCTGCGGCGCGGCGCTCATCGCGCTCCGCTTTCTGCTGGCTCTGCAGTTTCTTCTTGCTTGTATTTGTGTTGATTTCCGTTGTGCCCTGCGCCTTTTTGCGTAAGGTCTCCCGATGCTTGTCGTCCAGTTCCTTCTCCCGCTCCCTGCGAGCCGCAATGCGCTCCGCATCTTCCCGGTCCAGAACCTTCTGGAAATATTTGGTCTGCAGATAGTCGCGGATCATGCCGAATACGCTGTTTGCAATCCAGTACACGCCGAGTGCGGCAGGCATGATGAAGCACATCCAGACGCTCATGATCGGCATGAAGATGTTCATTGTTTTCATCTGTGCCTGTGCCTGCGGATCAGGCGGATTGGCAAGGCTGCTGACCTTCATGGAAAGCCAGCTCAGTACCGCGGCGATAATCGGGATCAGGAAAAGTCCAAGTTCCGGAAGCCAGCTGGCGGTATTGCTCCAGTCGACTTTCGTAAAAAAGTTCCATTGCGGCGTATTGCCCATATTCATGCCAAGGAAGCTGAAATCTATATCCTGAAGTTTCCCCAGCTGCCCGGGCAGTGCCGCCTGCAGTTCATTCCAGTGCTCATGAACAAGCTGTGCCAGTTTAATTTCCGCGTAGGCGTCTCTTTTCGCAGGCACCGTATACAGGCCGGTGCTTACAAAATAGTCCTGTATTTTCGTAACGATTTCCGTACTCAGGGACATCATTCGAGTCAGAGGCTGGCGGATGACGCTGTAAAGGGCAATCAGAATGGGAAACGGAATCAGGGACCAGAGGCATCCCGACATGGGGTTGATGTGCTCTTCCTTGTAGAGTTTCGCCATTTCCTCGTTCAGCTTCTGGGGATTGCCTTCGTGCCGGCGCTGAATTTCATCAATCCGCGGCTTCAGGCGCGTCGTGCGCATCGTGCTCTTTTTGCTCTTGCCCATAAACGGAGTCAGAATCAGGTTGACAACCAGGGCAAACAGGATGACGGAAATGCCGTAGTTGCCGGTCAGGTCATAAAACCAAAGCAGCAGCCAGGCAAAAGGCTTGGTAATCGTAGCCCACATATGTTTCTCCTCAAGCTTTGACCCGCCGATCCCTCAGGGGACTGGGTCATAGAATTGGTGCTGTCCCTTGTAGAAGGGATGGCAGCGCATAAGGCGCTTAAAGGCAAGCCAGCCGCCCTTGAGGGCGCCATACTTTTCAATTGCCTCATAAGCGTATTGGGAACAGGTCGGGATAAAGCGGCAGCAAGGGGCGCGGTAGGGAGAAATGTTTCGCCGATAAAACCGAATCAGCCAAAGCATAACCGATTTCACAGGGTTTCTCCTTTCCAGATTCCCAGATCCCTGCAGGCGCGGATAAAAGCGTCTTCCAGAACGGTGTATGGGGCCGTTACTGCACGCATACGAGCGACAAGCACAAGGTCGATTCCCTCCCGCAGCTGCGGATAATTCAGCCGATAGATCTCCCGCATTCTCCGCCGGATTCGGTTGCGCACAACCGCATGTCCCAGCTTCGTGGACACCGTAAACCCGACGCGGATATCCTTTCCGCTTCGCGGGCGAAAGTAGACAACCAGAACGGGCGTAACGCTGCTTCGGCCTTTGCTGTAGAGCCGACGGAACTCATAGTTCTTTTTTAGCGTATGTACCCGCATCTGCTGTTCCTCCGCATATACTAGGCGAGGGCGGATAAATACCCGCCCGCATGGACTCTTAATGCAGCTTTTGCAGACCTGTTCAAAGTTTTTCCGCCATCCTCACGCAGACAGCTTCGCTCTTCCTTTGGCTCTGCGGGCGGAAAGCACCTTTCGGCCGTTTGCCGTGCGCATCCTCTTGCGGAATCCGTGCTCTTTCTTCGCCTGCAGCTTCTTAGGCTGATACGTGCGCTTCATGAGCTGCATCTCCTTTCTCAAATTATACTCAACATCCGCTTTCACGGAAGCAGTTGGTCTTCAATAATCGCATATCGTCGATGGATTGTGGAGTAAAATTATATACTACTTCCGCACCGGGTGTCAAATTTTTTGCTTTGTCCGGCATCGGCGCTGAAGTGTAAAGCTTATTTTCGTTCTGAAGGGCTGTCTAGTTGATTACCCCTCCGCTTTTTCCTGGTCGCAAAGTATTACATAATGTGCCAAACCTGCTATTCATCACGGCATTGTTGCTGCCGACTGTCTGTTATTAAAATATAATACCAAATGACAGTTCTTTCCGGCTATTCATCGGATAGTCTTTTTCTCCTGAGATCCCCTATACTTCAGATAAACAGCTGTTCTGAAAAAGCCGTGCTCCAGGGGCTGGAAAGCCCCGATGACAGCCAATGGCTTACATGCCCAACCTGGAGAACAGGGAATTTTCGGAACGGATTAGAGCCTGGTGCAAAAAGAAGGCTCTCCGTCGCGGATGCATGCGCCAGCCCCGTCCATATGTCTTTGTTTGCCTTGGGTTCTCTGCCGCAAGGGGAAACCGGGGGCTTTCCGGTCCGCATCCTTTTCGTCCGAAAAGCCGTTGAACCGCGCTGCTTTTTCCGCTATACTGGCTTCGTCATTGGGAGGCAAGCTATGACGGAATACATTGATATCTATACAAAGGACCACATCCGGACCGGGCGCCGGGTTCCCCGCACGGCGCATTTGAAAATCGGGGAATATCGGCTGATTGTACACGTCTGTCTTTTTAACGCGGAAAATAAAATGCTGATTCAAAAACGGTCATCCCGCAAGACTTCCTTCGGAGGCTTCTGGGATGTCTCCTCCGGCGGCCACAGCAAAGCCGGGGAAACCAGTACGGTCGCCATCCACCGGGAGCTGCTGGAAGAACTCGGCGTGGATTACGATTTCCGTCCGGTCTTCCCTGCGATGACGGTAAACTTCACTTACGGATTTGACGATTACTATCTTATCGATTTGGATCTTCCTCAAAGTTCCTTCTCTTTGCAGGCCGAGGAAGTCGAGGAGATTCGATGGGCATCCCGAGAGGAAATCCTGCAGAAAATCCAAGAGAAGAACTTTGTGCCCTTTCACCCTTCGTTTATCAATCTTCTTTTTGATATTCACGAATGGGGACAGGATTTTCTTCGAACCTAAGCAGCGGAGGCTGCGAAAATCTGTCTATTCGCCGATGAGATCCCGAACGATTGCGCTTGCCATGAGAAGTCCCGCCGCGGGAGGAACAAAGGCGGTTGAACCTGCCACTGGCTTCCCAGAATCGGTAAACATTTCCCTTTGTGGTTTTCGCGGCTCCTCCCTGGAATACACGACTTTAAGGTCCGTTACGCCCCGTGCCCGAAGTTCTTTGCGCATCACCCGCGCAAGCGGGCATACGGAAGTATCGTAAATATCCGCCGTTTCCAAAGCGGACGGATCCATCTTGTTTCCCGTGCCCATAGCGCTGATGACCGGAACCCCGGCCGCTTTCGCACGCAGCACAATTTCAATTTTTGCACTGACTGTATCCACTGCATCCGCCACATAGCTGTATTCCCCGAAAGTCAGCCGATCCGCCGTTTCCGGGAGAAGGAAAAACGGATGCAGCGTAAGCTTCAGTGCGGGTGAAATGCTTCGTAGACGCTCCGCCCAGGCATCGGTCTTCCGCTGTCCGACGGTATCCGCAGTCGCGACAATCTGCCGATTCCGGTTTGAAGCGGAAACCGTATCGCTGTCCACAAGATCCAGTGCTCCGACACCGCTGCGGGCTAAGGCTTCGGCGATCGCACCGCCTACGCCACCCAAACCGACAATCAGGACACGGCTCTCGCGCAGTCTCCGCATTGCTTCCTGTCCCAGCAATAGTTCCGTCCGTTCAAATATCTTCTCGATCGGAAAGGCTGTCTGTGCCATCCGGTTTCTCCTCCTTATCCGCTTCCTCCGCCGGTTCCGCATCCCGCGACGTTTCCTCTTTACTCTCTTTGTCCCCTGCGTCTTTCGTCCGGGTCTTTCCATGCTTCCCCAGAAAGCGCCGTACGGATTCCCTTACGCGGGTTCCGGTTCCGCGGAAGGTTTCCCAGTTTTCCTCCGGGGCATCCGGTGCGCTCAGAATCCAGGCGCCTCCCGTACAGATCAGAACGCCCAGCGGCAGGAGAATCCACGCAAGCGTAATTTCCGCCTTCATGGAACTTTTCGCGGCGTCCGACGAAATTACGCCCCGATACCAGACCGTGGATATACCCATGTCCAGAACTTTATCATAAACCCAGTAGACTTTCCCCGACTCTACAGCGACTTCCCGCAGGGAGGCTTCGGTCAGCTCAACGGACGCTGTATCAAAATCCTCGGGGAAAACTCCCTCCAGAAACTGCCCGCTGCTGTCGTAGACTGAGCAGTACACGCCTTTGTAATTGAAATTCAGTTTTTCCCAGTGCACCCGGCCCCCTGTGTACTCTGTCTGCTCGATATTATGCCAGACAGCCTGTACCGCACGTTCGCCGGGATCCGACGGTCCGGCTTTCGCAGCGGCCGTCTGCAGCAGAATCATCGCAACGGCGGCAAAGATCAACGTGATGATTGCCGTCCAGAGTGTTATTCTGCGCTGCTGCTTCATAATGCTTCCTCCCTGCATTTCTTTTCTCCTACTATAGCACAAACGCTCCGTGGAGTCCGCTGCAATGAAGAGCTGCTGTCCGGTTCCCATCCATTCCATCGATAGATAGAACGCGGAAAGACCGCACCATGCAGTGATGCGATCTTTCCGTAAAAACCTTCGCAATTCGAATTTCGATGTTTCGAAAGCCGGGGTCAGATTCTTTCCATTCCCGCTCCCGGATTCCAATTCCAATGGAGGCCTGGATGGGGAAGACTGTGATTTTATCTTTTCCCGCCCAGATCCTATGCCGATTAATAATTCTCGCTTCGCACTTCAAAGTAGCTCTGCGGGTGGCTGCAGACGGGGCAGATCTCCGGTGCCTTTGTTCCCACAACGATGTGACCGCAGTTTCTGCATTCCCAGACCTTGACCTCGCTTTTTTCAAAGACAGCCTTCGTCTCAACATTCTGAAGGAGCTTGCGATACCGTTCTTCGTGTGCTTTTTCGATCGCCGCTACGCCGCGAAACTGCTCGGCAAGCTCATGGAAGCCTTCCTCATCGGCATCCTTAGCCATACGGACATACATATCCGTCCATTCGGCATTTTCTCCTTCGGCAGCATGCAGCAGATTCTCCGCTGTGTCGCCAATCTCTCCCAATGCTTTTAACCAGAGTTTGGCATGCTCCTTTTCATTTTCCGCAGTCTTCAGAAACAGCGCAGATATCTGTTCATAGCCCTGTTTTTTCGCGACAGAAGCAAAGTAGGTGTATTTATTGCGGGCCTGGGACTCTCCCGCAAAGGCTTCCCATAGGTTTTTTTCTGTTTTTGTCCCGGCATACGGGTTTCTGGCGTTCTCTTTTTTTTCTGCCATATGAATGCTCCTTTTCTGCAATCTCCGTAAAATTCTGACGTTTTTCTTCTTATTGTCTGCATTATCCCATTTTATTGAGGAAATTTCAATTCCCACCGCATCCGTTGCCGTCCGCGTTTGCATAAAATTTTCGCAATTTTGTGCCCGCCATGCTAGAATAATAGAAAACATTTCTGTGAAAGGACGGAAGCGGTACAGTTTCCGCTGCGGATACTGCTATGCATCTTACTGTCTACCTTGGTTCCTCCGTCGGAACGGAGGGCTATTTCTCCAAAGCAGCCGAAGAACTGGGACGGGGCATCGGCCGGCGCGGCGATACCCTGGTTTATGGCGGAAGCAACACAGGTCTTATGGGAATTCTCGCGTCCGCCGTGCGATCGAGCGGGGGATCCGTCATCGGGATCCAGCTGAAACGTTTTCGGGATAATGGACTTCTCTTTCCGGATCTGACGGAGCTGCAGCTTTGCGAAACCATGGAGGAGCGCAAGAAACTTCTCCGGGACAGAGGCGATGCCTATATTGCCGTACCCGGCGGCACCGGCACTCTGGAAGAAGCGGCAGACACGCTTTCTGCCCTTGCGCTTGACGATATTTCCAAACCCTTCATCTTTCTTAATCTGAATCATTATTACGACCCGCTGAAAGAGCAGTTTGACCTCATGTTCCAGTACCAATTTGCAGAAAAGAAATGCCTCGCCGGCCTCCGCTTTGCCTCCAGTGCAAAGGAAGTATTTGCGCTGCTGGATGCCGCTCGAAAGTAAGTCCTGTCACTCAGCTGCGGAAACGGCCCTGTCGTGCTCCCGCCGCTATGTCCGTTCCGCAGCCGAAGCCGAGGCGCAGAACCCCCTGTTCGGTCCCTGTTTCTGCCTGCGCGTTTCAGGGATGGCCGCCCATTCCGCCGGATCCGGGGCCGCCCATTCCGCCGTTTCCATTTGCGCCGCCGCCCGGGCCTCCGCCAAACTGGTTGGTAAGCTCAGTAACGGTCTCGCCGTTTACGGTTACCGTTCCGCCGTTCAGTTCTCCCGAAGTGTCATAATCGAAGGGGCTGTTTGCCGAAATATTGATGTTTCCTCCGTTGATGACTAGGCTGCCGTTTGAATCAAGCGCATCCGTGTCGCCGGAACCCATCGTAATGTTCAGTGTTCCGCCATTCACGGCAATCGTTACCTCGCAGGCAGTTGATTTTTCCGCTGCATTGACGCCGTCATCCGATGCGGTAATGTCGATGGTTCCGCCGTTTATTTCGACAGAAGTCGCTTCCAGGCCTTCCACCGCATCGATGCTCAGATTCCCGCCATCAATCTGGAGCACCGTATTTGCCCGAATTCCGTCGTCGCCTGCTTGAATATTGTATTCTCCGCCGCCGATATAGATATATCCCAGTGTGTTGTCCTCGTCGTTTTCCGCCTGCAGACCGTCCTTGACTGCCTCAATCGTGAGGCTTCCGCCGCAGATTTCAATGCCGTCGTTAGCTTCCATCCCGTGCCCTGCGGCGTCGATCGTAAGCGTGCTTCCGGTAACTGTCAGCGTATCCTTGGAAGTGATTCCGTTTCCCGTGGAAGAAATGGACAGCGAGCCGGTCCCGTTCAGCGTCAGGTCTTCCTTGGAGAAAATCACGGCATCCGTATTTGTTTCTCCGTCCGCAGTGAAGGTTCCCGTGACCTTCAGGCTGCTGTCCGCTTCGGTCGCTGTGATGAAAACCTTATCCGCCGAGAGCACATAGATTGCCGGCATATCCGTGTTTGTAATCTGCAGCCCGTCCAATACGAGCTGTACCTTCTCGGCATCGCCGCACTCCACACGGATCGCAGTGTTCTCCGCTGTACCGGTCAGAACGTATATCCCTTCCTTGTCTATGGTTACGTCCTGCCCGCTGGATACTTCGATGGTCTGCGCGTTCGTGAGGTCCGGCTCCTGCTCCAGATCGCGATCCGTAAACAGCTCGCCGGCGTCCAGTGTGCCGGTTGAAATTGTGCTTACCGTGCCTGTCCCCTGCACGGCTGCCGACGCCTGCACATTCTGCGATGCTGCAGAAGAAGAGGTGCCGCTTGTACCGCATGCACAGAGTGTCAGAAGCAGAGATGCCGCAGCAATCGCGGAAATACATGATGCGAACGCTTTTTTTCTTGCCATAAATGTGCCTCCGTTTCCAATGCCGAAAAGAAATTGCATTCTGCTCTCCGGCATTCGATTTCTTTCAACAGCGCAACCATAGCGCCGGCAGTTAAACTCTACTTTAAACTTCCATTTTCTTTGTTCCGGGTCTTTCCATTACGGGACCCTGGGTATAAAATAAAGCGTTGACTTTTGTGGGAGGTCTTCGGAAAATGGATGAGAGAAAAAACAAGCTGCAGGGCTACCTTCTGATTCTTCTGACAACGCTGATTTTCAGCACTATGGAAGTGGCGCTGAAAATGCCGGCAATCAGCGGGGCTTTCGCACCGATGCAGATTACTCTGGAACGGTTTCTGATCGGAGGCCTGGTTCTGCTTCCCTTTGCAGCAAGGGATCGCCGCAGAAGAGGCGTGGCACTGACGGGGAAAGATCACCGCAGGCTGATGCTGACCGGTCTTTTCTGTGTTCCCATTAGCATGGTCTTTTATCAGATGGCCGTTGTATACGGAAAAGCCGGAATCGTCGGCATTCTTTTCTCCAGCAATCCAATTTTCGTGACCATTCTGGCCGCCGCAATCCTCGGCGAAAAAATTCGCTGGTACCATATTGTGGGCATAGTACTGGAAATTCTTGGAATTGTCGCCATCATCAATCCTTTTTCCCCCGGTGCGGATATCAGCATGGTCAGCGTAATTCTGGTTGCCTGCAGCACGGTAACCTTCGCGCTCTACTGTGTACTGGGCAAAGGCATGACAGCCCGCTGCGGAGGTCTTACCGTAACATGCGGAAGCTTTGTCTACGGCGGGATTGAGCTTCTGACCCTCCTGCTGCTCGGCTACCTGCCGCCGGTTGCGAATTTTCTCCAGCGCGTAGGACTGGACATTTTCTGCCGGGTTCCCTTTTTCAGCGGATTTACCCTGCAGACGCTCCCTTACTTCCTATATATCTGTCTTGTCGTCACCATGTTCGGCTACATCTGTCACATGTCTGCCATTGAGAAGACCAGTGCATCCACCGGCGGCCTCGTGTTTTTCTTCAAGCCGGCTCTTGCCCCAGTTATTGCGCTGATCGTGCTGGGAGAGCCGATAACCCAAAACGTTCTGATCGGCATCGGGTTCTTCCTTACCGGCAGCTTTGCGCGCATCGTGCCGGACATTCTTAGCGAGCGCCGCGCGGCAACTGCTGCGCAAACGGAAACCGTCCGACCGGAAGAATAAGAAAGGAGATTTCCGCTCCAGCGGAAGGAAGACTATGCCACAACTTCGTAAATTAATATTTCAGCTTTCCAGCCTTGCCGGTTCGTTTTATCTTTTTGCCACACGCGTTCTGGCCGACGGAGAGTCTGAAGCCTCCTCCGGCTCCAGTCTCAGCTGGCCGATTGTTCTGGCTATCATCGCCGTTCTGGCTCTTGTCATTTACTTTTTTGTGGAATCGCGCACCCGGAAAGCAAGACGGGAACTGCGGAAAAAAGAACGTACGCACCGCACCGGGCGCCGCAAAAAGAAAAGGTAGCGAATCTTGTTCCCGGAGGAAAAGGTAGCGAATCTTGTTCCCGGAGTTTTTCCGGATGATGTTTTATGAACAAAGGCGAAATCACGGGAAGGGACACCGGCATACACGAAATTAAGGTTCTTTGTCAAA
Organism: uncultured Eubacteriales bacterium; assembly: GCA_900313925.1. Lineage (GTDB taxonomy): Bacteria > Bacillota > Clostridia > Oscillospirales > Oscillospiraceae > UBA2922. The sequence goes on from OMTF01000054.1 coordinate 22,932, forward strand.
TGTTGGGGTAACCCCTGAAAAAGAAGAATATCCGTGTTAAATTTGTTATCAGGAGCTGGGCATATGTCCAGTTCCTGCCCTTTCAGGCAGTCTTATCCCTTGTTTGGTAACCAAAGAAGGCCGTATTAGGAAGCAAGGAACAGAGTACGGTTGCGGGACCGTTTAAAATACTTTCTTCTCTGGTCGCAGAATTTCCTCTGTTCTGCTTTGCGAACATTCTCAAAGGCCCAGTTTACCTGCCGAACAACATGGTACTTGTCAATGACGATGACTGCATCGGGAAAACAAAAGCGGGCCGCTTTGAAGAAACTTTTGCTCATGTCTATTACAACGTATTTTACACTTTTGCGGGTTGTAAGCGCCTGAAAGTACATCTCCAGATCAAAAACATTGCGGTTTGGCAGAATATCCAGCACCTTATGGTTCTGCGGGGTCGGTCAGGATGGTTTGAAACCTCTCTCCGCCGGCATATCCGCGAAACTCATCCATGGAAAGAACTTCCGGAAGGCACTTAAATGTGAATTTTACGATGCTAAATTGCCGCAGTGCGCTTGTTACGGAGACTCCGTTTTCCCGTGCAATCTGCGTTGCGGTACGGCTTTCCCGGAACATATTGATGAGATTCGCAGCCAAACGGTTTGTGACCTTGTAATACTTTGGGAGAAAAGGAATTTCCCCGTAAAACCGTTTCCCGCAATCCGGACACCGATACCGCCTTTTCCGAAGGCGCAGGATTGTCTGCTTCCCGAAAGCGTTCAAATCCCTAATGTTCAGCATTCGGTAATCATGAATGGCCCGGGTCTGGCATCCGCACTGAGGGCACTCATGCACTTTTCTTGGCAGTTCAATGGTAATGCTATGCCGGTTCTTTTCTTCATCGACCTGTTTTACAATAACATCTTTTAAACCAACTAATTTTGCGGTATTATCTTGGTAGAGCATATTGAACATCCTTTCGTTTTGGATTAGTCACCTGTATTCTAAAGGTTTTGTTCTTTATGCTCTACTGTTTTTTCTATTGGCATGAAAGAAGAGATCTGGAGTGTTCTCCAGATCTCTTCCCCAACATTTATTATAGAACCTGAATTTTCCGGCGTTTACTGTCTTGCGGCTTCCATGCCCGCAATAAGCGCCTTCTTGTTGCCCTCCAGGAAGCGGGCCTTCTTCTCGCCCAGCTCTACC
>OMTF01000050.1 GCA_900313925.1 uncultured Eubacteriales bacterium
GATGCTTGGAGAGTGCTATGCAATGTCGGCGTCGCGGCGTGCGCATTGATTCCGTATGCACTTTGGAAAGATCATCGATTTCTCTATGTGTACGCCGCTGTCATGGCCGAATCTTTGGCGGACAGTCTGGCTTCCAAAGCCGGTCCGCTAACAAGGTACGCTACCGTTGATATTTGTACATTCCGCAAAATCAGTCCTGGTCTTTCCGGTGGAGTATCTCTTCTGGGAACTCTATCCGGACTGCTTGGAGCTTGTATCATTGCCGTACTATGCACAGGCTTTCCGACAGCGACCCTAAAGATCGCTGCCACGGTAGCAATGACAGGATTTGCCGGCTGTCTTTTTGACAGTGTGCTGGGATCGGTTGTGCAGGTAAAATACCTATGCACGGTGTGCGGCATGCTTGTGGAGCGGGACATGCACTGTGGGACTGCAGCGATCCCCTGTCGCGGGGTTCGGTTCATCACGAATGACGCCGTGAATATACTCAGCAATTTTTTCACCTTTCTGCTTGCCGCAGCGGTCCTTTAAAGATATTTGGAGGCATATATGATAATAGACTGCCATTATCATTATTATTCCGACGAATTCCAAATCCCCGAAAAATTGAAATCAATGGATGAAGCCGGAATTGATCGCATTGCGCTTATCCCTTCCGTTTCGGTAGACTTCCCTTCAGATCCGGAGAAGCCAATCATGCGCTTCATGCGGTTTTTATTCGGGAAAAGAACCTTATATCCTCTTCTGCGAAAGCTGATGGTTACCTTCAACGGAGATGGTATTAATATTACGGGCAGGCATTATCCGATCTACTTCCATCCGAATAACGAAGTAGTCTTTGCCGCGGCAGAAAAAGCTCCTGATCGGCTGTATTCCTATGTATTTGTAAATCCAGACCTTCAGTCACAGGAGGAGCTATGCACCGAGATCGAACGCTATGCAAAGCGAAAGACGTTCTGCGGCGTAAAGGCACATCCCTTCTACCATCAGTACAGTACCGGAAAGTTGGAGGGTGTCTGCGAAATTCTTGATTCGATTCACAAGCCATTGCTGATTCATATGGATTTCGAAGCAAAAGATGAAATTCTTCGGCTTGCGGACCGGCATCCGACGGTCAATTTTCTACTGGCACATTGTGCTTTTCCCTATTATGAGCTTCTCTGGCCTGAACTGCGAAAAAGAAAAAATGTCTATGTCGATATCTCCTCCGGATGCTATGTAGACGGGAAAACGGCTTTACTTGCCGTAAAATCTCTTGGAGCGGATCATGTACTTTACGGAAGCGATGGTCCTTACGGAACTCGGCTCCCCGACGGAACTTTCAATATGCAGGCAGAATATACCTGGGCTACGCGGGCATTGCCCGTAAATGTGCTGCAGGCTGTCTGTGCGGAGAATTTTCTTTCATTACAATGATATACTGATCCCCATTTCAAGAGGCGGGGCAGCTTTGTTGCTGTTCCGCCTCTTTTACTGTTCCGGCTCATTTTTTGCTCTGCACAGTCAGTCGCTTTAACTTTCGGGTGCATATTCCCCGCTTTCGGTAACGATCCTTTGCATGGGAATATCCCAGGGCTGTGCAGGGATTTCTCCGATTTTCTGGCAGTCAAAAGCTACAGCGATAATTGTCGCATCCGGACATTGACGCAAGAATTTATCGTAATATCCGCCTCCCATACCCAGCCGGTTTCCCTTCGCATCAAAACCGGCGCATGGGCACAGGATGAGGTCAATCTCCTGCGGCTTCATTTCCTTCGATTTTTCCGGGATTGGCTCCCGCAGATTGTGTTTTCCTGTTTTCCAGGAGCCCGCAGTTTGCGGAATAAAAGCCTTCATTTCCCTATCCCTGAAGCAAACGGGGTAGGAAAACACCTTTCCTTTTGATGCCGGAAGTTGTGGCAGCGAAGAAAGGTCTGCTTCGTTTTCCGTCGCCTTGTATAGGAAAATATTTCGTGCTTTCCGGTATGACTCAAGCTGGGTAATATGATTCATTATCGCAGCGGATTTTTCTTTTCTATCTTCCGGAGAGAGTTTTGCACGTTCTGCAAGCTTTTTCTTCCGAATCCATTTCTTTGCTGTCGCTTGAAATTTTTCCAGCACAGAGCCTAGAAGATAAAGCGAACCGCAGCATATGATCGGGAACGCTAGGCTTGCGTCAAGTGCCGTGAAGATCCCCTCTTCCACCGAATCATACGCTGTGGCTTTTCCTCCTTTTGCTTTAATCGCGTGCGCAAGATCCTTTGCAAGAAGGGCACGGGGACTATCGGGTGTCAGGCAGAGAAACATTTCGGCCATGGGCACGAGCGTGTCTATCATTCTTCCGTAGTCTTTGTCTGCCAAGACTCCGATAAGAAATACGAATCTTCTGCCGGGCAGAAGTTTATTCAAGCTTTGCGCTAAAATTTCTGTGCACTGCGGATTATGCGCCCCATCTGCGATGAAAAGCGGATTATGGCAAAGAATTTCCAATCTTCCCGGCCATCGTACGTTTCGAAGGCCGTTCCGGATAGCCTTATCGGTTATGTGGCACCCTTTTTCCCGAAGCACAGAGATCGCATCGAGTGCGACGGCGGCGTTTTTTGCTTGATGCTCTCCTGTAAGCGGCAGAAAAAGATCCCTCCACTCTCGCCACGAAAAATATTGCCCGTCAAGGGTTTCCGCTCCTTCGCGCAGTGCAGAAAACGATACCATGCAAACTTCGGCGCATTTTTTCTGAGCTGTATCTCGAACTGCTTTTTCCACTTCAGGGGGCTGCTGGTAGAGTACTGCCGTGCAGCCTTTTTTTATTATTCCCGCTTTTTCGTGTGCAATTTCCTCCAATGTACTCCCGAGTATCTCCGTGTGTTCAAGTCCTATATTTGTAATAACGGCAACTTCTGGAAATTTAATAACATTTGTTGCATCCAGTCGCCCGCCCAGGCCAACTTCCAGCACTACAATGTCACAGTGCTCCGATGCAAAATAGCAAAAGGCGATGGCTGTAATAATTTCGAATTCGGTAGGGGCATCCTTCATCGCATCCGCCGCCGTTTTCACTGCTTCGGCTGCTTTGCAGAGATCTTTATCGGAGATATTAATTCCATTGATCTTCATGCGCTCGTTGATTCGAATCAGATGCGGAGAGGTATATAGCCCCGTTCGATAGCCTGATTCCTTCAGGATAGAAGCAATTATTGCGGCTGTGGAGCCTTTTCCGTTAGTCCCGGCAATATGCACGTAGCGGAGTCTGTCCTGCGGATTGTCCAGAAGACAAAGAAGTTTCCGCATTCGATCCAGCCCAAGAATGCTTCCTTTCCAGTCAGTACAGTGAATAAAGCGCAGCGTTTCTTCAATTGTCAAGCCAATGCCTTCTTTCCAAAGCGGTTCATAACCTTTACCAGCAAATTAATCCCTATAAATTCAACAGAGGACATAATCACAGTCTGCAGAAGCCTTGTCACAAAAATTGGCCAGTACGGAGAGGAATAGAGAATGGATATCCATAACGTATTTAAAAACTGGCTGCAGGCAATTTGATGGGCAAGGACAGCGCATAGAATGCTGAACCACCTGCGATCCGAATGCAGAAATACGCCATATATAATCCCGACCAGAAATGCGGTGAACGTAAATCCAGGAAAATAGGGCCCAATAGGAAATAATATTGCGCCAAGAAAATCAGAAAGCGCCGCAACAATTCCCGCTTCCAGAGGTCCGAAAATCAATGCCGCGACTGCTATTGGGATAAAGTCCAGGCCGATTTTCATATTCCAAACGGAAAAGGAAAGGAATCGGGAAAGAATGATCGTCAGCGCAATTAGAGATGCCATAATTAATAGGGTGCGAGTTGTCAATTTCTTGCTTTTCATTGTAAACCTCCTTCTGTATTGCCACAATAAGAGGTTCGTCCTTTGTGGCAGCGGATGCGATACGGAACCGCGGGCGGCAAGCCCTTCGTTCGGGGTCAACTTCCCATTCCCCGACACTTTACGCGCCGTACCTACTCTGCACATACCGGGAACTCCGGTGACTTTACGTTGGTCTATTCTTCCCTCCTGTTTAGAAATTCGCAGCTTTTGCTGCGCACGGTTGCTGCATTAAATTTCAAATCTCAAAATCTGTTCTACATTTTTGTAAACTCTTTCCAATCGCGGTAGAGATGCATCCAAGCAAGCGTCCGCCTCTGCATTGAATTCTTTCGCAGCCTTGCGATCCTTCATGCTTTTTGTATTAATGAATACATTCAACGCCGTGCTTTTCATCGCACCTGCACACAGGGCTGCCGCACATCCCGCGTCGGAGATTGCCAGGCGGCACCCGATTTCCGCATACTTTTCGATGATCTCCGCCGCTTGCGTACAATAGCCTAAAATCTCGAGCGGTGGTTTTACGGCTTCGAAAAGTGCAGCTTCTATAGTTTCCGCTCTTTGCGGAGTATCCTTTGGAATGGCATAAGCTTTCGCTAAGGGCTGAAACGCCTCCGCATCCTTTGCAATGCAATTGAGAAGGCTTTGCCGCAACTTCTCCGCGCGGCAATTCAGCTCTTTCGCTGCTTCTTCCGCATCGGCATATTTTTTTTTGCCGACTGTCAGGTTCCCAACCATGTTTCCGAGCGCGACCGCCAGAGAAGCGGTCAGTGCCGAAGCGCCACCGCCGCCCGGGGTTGGCGCGGAAGAGGCTAAATTATCTGAAAATTCCCGCAAGGATTCGTCTAGCATGTTCCACTCCTTTGCATTTGCTCCGCTGCCGTCACGACGTGGTCAGCTAGGACGGATGTCGTTATGCTTCCCACTCCTGCAGGAACCGGTGTGATTGCCGTTACCAGGGTTTCCACATCCTCGAAATCGACATCTCCGACAATTTTCTTCTTTTCCTCACTGTAGTTTATGCCGATATCAATTACAGTCTGTTCGGAGCGGAAGTATTCCCGCTTCAGAAATTCCGCCCGACCGGCGGCTGCAATAACTATGTCTGCCTGCTGGCATGCTCCCTTCAGATCCTCCGTGTGGGAATGGCATACCGTAACCGTAGCATGTTCCCGCAAAAGAAGAGAGGCAACTGGTCTTCCAATCACAGGACTTCGGCCAATCACGGTTATTTTTTTTCCATCGATGCCAATCCTGTAGAATTTCAGCAGCCTGAGGACAGCATCCGCCGTGCATGGTGCAAAGCCGAGGTCTCTCCCGGAATATACGCCTGCCATGGAAGTCAGGTCCACGCCGTCAACGTCTTTTTCCGGAACAATGGCATCACAGACCGCTTCTTCGCAAATTGTATCCGGCAATGGCCGAAAAACCAATATCCCATGGACGGCAGGATTGTGATTCAGATCTCCGATTCTTTCGACAAGCTCAGACTGCTTCACCGTTTCCGGAAGCTGCACGCACTCATAAAGAATATCTAAGGTTTGAAAGCGGCGCTGCGCGGCGTTGCAGTATGCAACATTATCTTTTCTTTGCCCTACATTGATCATGGCAATCTTCGGATATACGCCCTGTTTTGCCAGGTCTTTTACCCGTTTTTTCAGATTGGCGCTGATTTGTGAAGCTACGGGAGCTCCCTCCAACCGCAACGACATCGGCAGTATGCCTCTCTTCCTTCGCGAATGCGTAATTTTTCGTTCTTTGAAATTTGCAGTATTCTAAAACAAGCCGGAAATACGGCCGTTTTCATCGACATCAATCTTCTCTGCCGCAGGAACTTTTGGGAGTCCCGGCATTGTCATTATATCTCCCGTTAATGCCACAATAAATCCCGCGCCTGCGGATACTCTAAGGTTCCGCACACTGATACGGAAGTGATCCGGAGCGCCAAGCTTCGTCGGATCGTCCGAGAAGCTGTACTGCGTTTTCGCTACGCATATTGGCAGGTGCTCGAAGCCCAGCGCTGAGAGTTCCTTACACTGCTTGGGAGCATTCCCTATAAGATCAACGCCATCCGCATGATAGATACGGCAGGCAATTGCCGTAAGCTTTTCCATTATATTGTCTTTTTCGTCGTAGGCATACCGGAACTTGGAAGGCGTTTCGCAGAGCCGAACAACTTCCCGTGCTAGTTCCTCTCCGCCGGCACCGCCTTTTTCCCAGACCTCACTGCGCGCCACCCGAATATTCTTCTCCGCACAGAAGTCTCTCACTGCCTCAAGTTCCGCTTCCGTATCCGTTGGGAACGCGTTAATGGCCACAACGGCAGGAAGGTGGTATACTTCCGTAATGTTCTCCACATGCTGCATCAGATTGGGCATTCCCTTTTTCAGTGCTTCCAAATCTTCTCTTCCAAGATCTTCTTTTTTTGCCCCGCCGTGGTGCTTCAGTGCACGTACGGTCGCGACAATCACGACAGCCGCAGGTGTAAGGCCCGCCATGCGGCATTTGATATCCAAAAATTTCTCCGCGCCAAGGTCCGCACCGAATCCTGCCTCTGTAACAGCATACTCACCCAGCTTCAGCGCCATTCTTGTCGCCGTAATGCTATTGCAGCCATGCGCGATGTTCGCAAAGGGACCGCCGTGCACAAAAGCGGGTGTTCCTTCCAGCGTCTGTACCAGATTGGGCTTCAGTGCGTCCTTCAGCAGTGCCGTCATCGCACCCTGTGCATTGAGATCGCCGCAGGTTACCGGCTTCCCGGAATAGGTATATCCGACGACCATTCTTGCCAGTCTGGCTTTCAAATCCGGAATATCGCTGGCTAGACAGAGCACCGCCATCACTTCACTGGCGACCGTGATATCGAATGAATCTTCCCGCGGCGTTCCGTTCGCCCGGCCACCCAAGCCGATTACAATATTTCGCAGCTGCCGATCGTTCATATCCAGCGCGCGATGCCATGCAATCCTCCTTGGATCAATACCAAGTTCATTCCCCTGATGAATATGATTATCCAGCATCGCGGCAAGCAGATTGTTCGCTGCTCCGATTGCATGAAAGTCTCCGGTAAAATGCAGATTGATGTCTTCCATCGGAACAACCTGAGAGTATCCGCCGCCAGCAGCGCCGCCTTTTATGCCGAACACCGGCCCAAGAGAAGGTTCCCGCAAGGCGACGACCGCCTTTTTCCCTATGCGCCGAAGCCCGTCAGCAAGGCCTACCGTCGTAGTCGTTTTTCCTTCCCCTGCGGGCGTTGGGGTTATTGCAGTAACCAGAACCAGCTTGCCGTCTTTTTTCGATTCCATATCGCGAAGCAGGCTATAGTCGATTTTTGCCTTGTAATTCCCATATAGCTCAAGATACTTTTCATCAATGCCCGCACTGGCAGCGATTTCACGAATGTCCTTCATTCTGCATGCCTGTGCAATTTCAATATCGCTCTTCATAATTCGCCTTGCGGATGCCGCTGCCGCAAACAGCCCAGCAGCTCTTTCCGCTCCTCCTCTAAAATATTTTCAAGAAGAACTTCCCGCGTCCATAATGAATAATTTCCCGTTATCGCAGGAAAGCGAAGACACCGGGATTTGAAAGTTGAAAACCATACCTCGAAGAATTGTATTGGCAAGCCTGTTTCGCCCATACATTGTCATTATATTATAAAAAAGTTCAATGGCAACCGTAGTTCCGCACAAAGTGCAGCAATTCACGCTGCGTCGGGATAGGTATCTTGAACGAAATCAAATTTATTCCCATTTCCGCGTAACGTGAACAGAATTCCTTTTCAATGCGGAAAATCCGTCCGCGGCGCAGCAGCCGAAGGCGGATTTCCCTATTCCATTTTTCAAAATGTGCGGAAACAGAGTGCGCGGTCCATTTATACTTGGAACTATGGATCCCATGTTTCGTTTTTTCCCGTGTTTTCTCCTAGCACTGCAAAACCCTTGTTCCAATTGGTTGTGTCATTCGGCTGTATCAAACTGACTGTTATATAGTTCTGCGTAGAAGCCCTTCTTAAGCAGCAGTTGTTCATGGGTTCCCTTTTCAATTACATCGCCGTTTTTCAGCACAAGAATCAGATTCGCGTTCTTGATCGTAGAAAGGCGATGAGCAATCACAAAGCTTGTTCTTCCCTCCATCAGCCTGTCCATAGCCCTCTGTACTTCCTGCTCAGTTCTGGTATCCACACTGCTTGTCGCCTCATCGAGGATCAGAAGCGGTGCTTTTTTTAGCATCGCCCTAGCGATCGTCAGAAACTGCCTCTGTCCTCCGGAAAGTCCGACCAGGTCATTCAGAATCGTATCGTACCCCTGCGGAAGCCTTTTTACAAAGTCGGTAAGTCCGACTGCTTCGCATACTTTATCCAGCTGTTCGTCCGCAATGCCTTTTTGGTTGTAAACTAAATTTTCGCGAATGCTTCCTTCAAAAATCCAAGTATCCTGCAGGACCATGCTGAACTGCTCATGCACTTCTTCCCGGCTTACTTCCTTCGTAGAAACATCATCGATGCTGATTTCTCCCGCATTTACTTCATAAAAGCGCATCAGAAGATTAACTAATGTAGTTTTCCCTGCACCTGTCGGCCCTACGATCGCGATTTTCTGCCCTCTTTCTGTAGTGCAGCTGAAATCATGGATGATTTCGCGATCTTCGCTGTAGCCGAATGCCACATGCTTGAATGTGACGCGTCCCTCAACCTCCTTGAGTTTTCCGGTGCGCTCCTCTTTCGTCATTTCTGTTTCGTTTAGAAATTCAAAAATACGTTCACAGCAGGCTCCAACGCTTTGTATGCTGGTTGCTGCCTGGGAAAGATTCTGCAGCGGCTGCGTAAACAGGCGTATATAAATCATGAATGCGACGATTACTCCGAATTGAATGGAGCCCTGAATTGCAAGAATCGCACCGACTACGCAAACGACAAGGTAGGAAAGATTTCCGATAAAGACCATCACCGGCTGCATGAGTCCGGAGAGGAACTGACTTTTCCATGCAGAAGTGTAAAGCTGCCCGTTCAGCGTGTCAAATTTTTTCTGTTCCTGCCTTTCTCCATTGTAGGCTTTTACAATTCCCAATCCTTCGTAGACTTCCTCTACCTGACTGTTAATTGCAGCGAGCGCAGTCTGCTGTTCCCCGAAATATTTCTGAGAACGCCGAATGATATAGGCCATCAGGAGCAAGCCTATAATGACCGCTGCAAATCCTGACAGAGCCATGACCCAGTTCGTTACAAGCATCATCACGGCGCTTCCAACCATCATGCTTATAGAGGAAACCAGCGTCGAAAAGCTTTGATTCATCGATTGGTTTACCGTATCAACGTCATTTGTGACTCGGCTGATGACGTCTCCACTGGAATGGCTGTCAAAGTAGCGCAGAGGAATTCTTGCCGCCTTCTCCGAGATGTCATTGCGCATATTCTGCGTGACTCTCTGCGTTACCGTTGCCATCATCCAGCCCTGAATATAGTTCAGCAGGAATCCTGCAATATAGAGTCCTGCAAGCAGGAGTGCGATCTTGCCGATTGCCTGCAGATCAATCGAAGAATTAAATCCATCCAAAATAATATTCGTGATTTCAGAAAGCTTATTCGGTCCTAGGAGATTCAAAACTGCTGCAATGAGCGAAAGCACCGAGGCAAGGATGACCCAGGGTTTATATCTATCAATATATTCGAATAAATCCTTATAGGCTTTTTTCAGATTCCTGCTTTTTTCCGTTGAAATAGATACTCCGGGTACTCCGCTACCTGCCAGTCTGCTCTTTTCTGTGTCTGTTCCCATTGCCGTTCCTCACTTTCTCAGTTCGTTTTCGGATAATTGCGATTTTGCAATTTCCAGATATTCCGGGCAGTTCTGCAGAAGTTCCTCATGTGTACCCATTCCTACCGCTCTGCCGCGGTCCAGAACAATGATCTGATCCGCATTCCGTATCGTACCGATACGCTGAGCAACAATCAGCTTCGTCGTGTCCGGATAGGCTTCGTTCAATGCATTGCGCAGGTTCCGGTCCGTTTTATAATCCAGAGCGGAAAAGGAATCATCAAAAATAAGAATCTCCGGCTTTCGTGCCAAAGCCCTCGCAATGGAAAGTCGCTGTTTCTGTCCCCCGGAAACATTCGAACCGCGCTGTGCAATATGGGAATCGAGACCCTTATCCATTTTCTTAATAAACTCCTCCGATTGGGAAATTTCCGCTGCTTTTTCCGCGTCGCTTTCGGAAATTGTATTCCCGCATTTTTCTCCATAGCAGATATTCGATTTTACCGTTCCGGAGAAAAGAACGGCACTTTGTGAAATATAGCCGATTTTGTCATGCAGTGCGGACTGCCGATACTCCTTAACATTCATGCCGTCTACAAGGACTTCGCCTTGTGTCGCATCATAAAAGCGGGGAACAAGATTAATCAATGTGGATTTTCCGCTTCCAGTAGCACCGATGAATGCGACCGTATCTCCGCGATGCGCTGTGAAACTGATATTGGACAACGCATCCGAAGCATTTCCGGGGTAGCGGAAGGATACATTTCGAAAAACAACTTCTCCCTTTCGAAGGCAGTCTCCTTCTGTTTCCTCTCCATCTTCAATCGTGTTGCACGTACCTAAAACTTCTGAAACGCGGTTTGCTGCCACCTGCGCTCTGGGCAAAAGAGTAAAGATCATGACAAGAAGCATGAAGGCCATGATGATCTGCATTGCATAATTTGAAAAAACGACCATGTCGGAGAAAATCCCCAGTCGAATATCCAGCACTGATCTGTCAATAAGATACGCACCGATCCAGTATACCGCTAGCGTAAGGCCTGAATTTATCAATGTCATTCCGGGAGACATAATCGCCATGACTCGGTTTGCAACCAGATTCGTCTGAGTTAGTTCTTCATTCGCCGCAGCAAATTTTCGTTGCTGATAATCCTCCGCGTTATAGGCACGTACCACCCGAATTCCAGAAAAATACTCCTGCAGGATCCGGTTCAGTTTGTCCGTCAACCCTTGGACTTTCCTAAATCTCGGAACTGCAAAAATCAGGGTAAATGCAAGTATCAGTATCAAAACTCCGCACGCAACAGCCGTTGCTGTCGTCCATTGCCAGCTTTTGCCTGCAATTTTGCAACATGCCCATACCGCTAAAATCGGAGCTTTGATGATGGCTTGCAGGCCCATAGCGATCAGTGTCTGGATCTGCGTAATGTCATTTGTCGTCAGGTTTACAAGGCTTGCTGTCGAAAATTAGTGAAGCTGCTCCATTCCGAAAGAGACGGTTTTTTCATAGACAAGGCTGCGCAGTGTTTTCGCTAAGCCGGCAGCGACTGTCGCAGCAATATAGCCAACAATGACGCTGGAAACCATGCTTCCCAGTGCACACAGCAGCATCATCTTCCCCTGGTAGAGAATATCGGACATTGCGCTTCCTTCTGTCTCCACCAGCGTTGTGATCTCAGACATGTAGCCTGGAAGCTCCAGATCAAGCCAGACCTGAACTACTATGAACACCAGAGCGATGAAAGCCAGAATCCATTGCTTTGTGCTGAAGTATTTGAACATTTTATTCAACCCGATCTCCTTCTTCCTTATAGTATTTACTATTTTTAGTATTAGCTTTACTTTCAAAAGAAAAACCGACGTATGTCGGCTTCTTTTTACCTTTATCGCGACCTTGCTAAATCGTGGATCTTTTTCATGATCTCAAGAAAATTTTGCGCATCTTCCGGTCCAAGATCCCGGAGAAGTTCCTCCATATCGTTTTCGACCGATTCCGTCTTTTCCCGTGACGCTTTTTTTCCTTCCAGCGTAATTGTCACAAAAACTTTGCGCCGATCGGCGGAATCATGCTGCCGGCTTACATATCCCTTGCGTTCCAGACTATTCAGGATGTTCGCAATTCGAGCTGTAGTCAGCCGAAGAGCGCCGGCTATCTGAGTCGGTGTTGTGACCCCTTTTTTATCAATATATGCAAGTACTGCCCATTCTCCTTGCGTGATTTCCAGTCTTTTACCCGTCGGGCCATGCTGGAAGACCCAAAGATATTGGATCAGTCTGCGTGCATCTTCTCTATAGTCCACTGTATTTTCCTTTTGCTAATATTGTTAGTAATTATTATAGTAAGTCTTATTAGAATGTCAACAGGAAATTTCTTTGAGCTTTGAATTTATTCGGTGTCCTTTATTCCGTCGCTCTCCAAAAATACTTCGGTGTCCTCTTCCCGCATTTCCCATTGATATTTTTTCAGATCGACGCAGCCGTTTTTCTTAAGATATATCCCTTCTTCGCGCAGAAGCATTTCCTGTTCTCCCCACCCTGGCACTAGGCGCCCGGCATGATTTACAACCCGATGGCAAGGGTAATTTCCGTAAAGTTCTGCCATGCTCATGACTTTCCCTACCAAGCGGGAATTTCTTTTTCTCCCGATTAGGGAGGCAATCTGACCGTACGTTGCCACTTTTCCATTCGGGATTTCCTCCACTACGGATAAAATCTCAAATATAAGCCTGTCATCCATGCGCAATCCATCCTAGTCTCGGCTTCTTTCGTCCGGAAACCTTCGCACGACCGCTCTCTTCAAGAAAAAACACGTCTTTAAACAAATTTAAATAAATTCAGCCCGATTTCCGGTGAAAATTCTCTCTCAACGGTGCCGTCCACTATGTCTAATATCATTTCGCACGTTGCCCCGACAATCGCCTCATTCAGGTGTCCGCCAGTAACCCTGTGCTCCTTATCCCCGGCGCTCAGATGGATATGCGCATAGAACTGACCGTCCATCGTAGTTACCGTGCCCCATAGGCTGGTGATTTCTGCAGGTCCTTGAAATGTTCTGCTGTGATACTCCTTTTTTTCGGGATCAAAGAGTCCAACCGTATATTCGGAGAGAGCTCCCAGCGCTTTCACTTCCGCGAGCCGGACCATCTCCTTGGTACAGACAATTTGCAGCTGTTTCAGTATTTCCTCGCTTTTGTCGATGCGGATAAAAAGTTTACTTCCGAAGCGTCTGTAATCCATGCGTACCTCCTTGCCAGATTTTGCACAGTTTCTTTCCTCAGTTCCTTCCGCTCTTCTATACGAAGCGCACCCAGCAGTCTTTTAACAGTCTATAATAGTCGTTTAGCAATTCAATCCCCGATATCCAATCGCTCGATTTTGAAGATTACCGGTCTTGTCCCATCGTTGCAGCAAGCAATCATTACTCTGTCATCCTTCGTCCAGCCGTGCATAATACTGCCGCCCTGCAGCGCGGTATAGATGTACCGGCTGATGGCATCCCACGCCTCTGAGCAAAACGGAACTCCGGGTTCCCCGCAATGCTTTGTTCCCGGAGATATAAGACACCGCTCCTCCGGAGTCCCTGATTCCGTCAGAGTTCCTGCCCCCATATGCCAGTAGTCATCACGTTCCCCATTCCGATAGAATATAAATTCGTCTCCCTTGTTGAAGCACGGACAACGCCCGCTGTCCGGTACTGCACAGTACTGTTTCTGCAGTTCTGGGAAATGTTTTTTATCAATTACCGTCACTTTGCATCGATATTCCACTTCGAACCTCCGCATTAAAGTTTTCTCATTTCTTGAATGCCGCGGGCATTGATGCCGCCGCAAGTTTCATTCTCTACATTCTTTATATAATATTTTTTGCTGTAATTGCAACCGTAAACCAGCATTTGAGCACGTCAAGTAATTGTACAGTTTTTTCTTTGGTAAACCAAATTAGTCAATTTCCTTCATGTGATAAAACTTTTGCATAGTTCGAAATTCGCAAAATAAAATCCAATGTATATTTGCAATAATCTGTATATAGACAATCGTTCCGAAAATACAAATAGCCTGCCGTGTGCATTGTACTCTTCCGGGAATGCTTCCGGTATTGATTGGAACCGGGTCCTGCATCGAAGTTCAATCCCGCCTTTCAAGGGAATTGCACCAGTTTTCAGAAGATCGGAAATGGGGGAACTGAAATTAATATCCCTTTTATATTATCCTGCAGCAAGGAAGCACCTGCGAAGCTTGGAATCCAAACTGTGCATGCAGAAAGCCAGCTGCACGCAAAATGAAGGTGCGGAAGCGGCTGAATTTTTCCTGCCTACGTCTGAAAGATGGTCATGGGTCGAAGTCATCCGCGTTGAGTCCGCGGGCTTCCCTTGCATATTCCTTGAAAGCTGGGCATTTGGAAGAGGGGTGCCATGCCTGTATCCTGCTTCCGTATCCACGGAGTGCAGCTTACTTTGTGCATCCTTTATGGAAAAGCAGCATGCAAATGCGGTTCGGGCTTCATTTGCCTGTACAAAGGAAAACCACTGGAGAAGTCGGAGTGATATACCATGAAATAAGATCTCACAAAAAGAGGGCAAAATTTGCGGAGCGTACGTTAGCAGCATTTTCGAATACCCTGCTCGATTGCCTGAAAAGTAAGCCTCTGGAAGAGCTCACCGTGAACGATCTATGCACGGCTACGAACTATCCGCGCGCAACATTCTATAATTACTTCGATGATATTTATGATCTTCTCAATCACTGCTGGATAAGAATTGCGGAAGATATTGCAATCGATGACTTTTCCGCTTTGCGAGATGAGGAGCGGACCGAAGTGCTCTTTGAGCGCTGCTATAGTTTTCTCCGGAACTATGAGGAATCGGTCGAAAAAATCCTACGGCATAATCCGGAAGGCGGAAGATTCCAGGAGTCGCTGCGATGCTTTATTCGAAAGCACATCTACATCATCATTCAAAACTGTCCGTGTTGTGTGAAATACCAGGTGCCGGCGGAAATGATTGCGGAACATTACTCCAACACCATTGAAATGCTTCTCGAATGGTGCTTTGTCCGGAAAAACCGCTTGAAAAAAGAAAACGCTCTCACGGCGCTGGATTATCTTCTTGGCGGGCTTTAATCGTCTTCTATCACTGTTCTTTATCTTTTCATTATTTTGGGAGGTGTTTCCTGCAATGATATTATTTTTTTCCTCCACAGGAAACTGCCGGTACACTGCGGCTGAGATTTCGAAGAAAACGGGGGACGAAATGATCGAAATTGCGGAGCGCATGAAAGCGCAGCGCTTTGACATATCCCCTGCCGACGGGGAAAATATTGGAATAATAACGACTGTATATGACTGGATTCTGCCGTCTATCGTAGAGGAGTTTCTGGATAAGCTCGTAATACACTCCCAAAGTGGAAACCATTATACGTTTCTAGTCGTGACATATGGAACGACGCCAGGCTGCACAGCCTTTCTGGCAGGCAGACAGATGAAGGAAAAAGCTTTTCCGTTCAAAGGGTATTACAGTATTCAGTTGCCGGATACATGGACACCTGTATTTAATCTTTCGGACCCGAAAAAAGTACAGAAGCAAAACGATAAAGCGGAGATGTTGATCCAGAATTCTGCGAATGCAATTGCTGCGAAGCAGGAAGGCGATTTCACCCATCGCAAGCTGCCGAATTTTATTGCGGCACAGGCTAAAGCAAATTATGAACGCGTCCGAAAAACAAGTCACCTGCATGTTATGGGTCGCTGCATCGGATGCGGATTATGTGCAAAAAATTGCCCGGCACAAGCCATTGAAATGAAAAACAGCAGACCGGAATGGGTGAAAGCGCAGTGTATTATGTGCCTTCGGTGCCTTCACCATTGTCCGAAATTCGCAATTCAATAGGATAACAGGACACAGAAGCACGGACAATATGTTCATCCTTAGAGCCGATTTGCCAAAACGCATTGTCAGGCTAGGGATAGAATAAAAGCTCCGTAGGTATTAATAGACACTTCCTCCCCGCAGCTTCAAAGCTGCGGGGAGGAAGTGTCTACCGATCGCCGTTGCAGCACGCTCCTGCTTCATGGCCGCACGCGGTGCCGTGGTGATCGCATCGCACATCTTCCTGATAAGCGAGTTTCCCCGCAAGAAAATCCGAAACAGCTTGATCTGCGTTTCCGATGCATCCTCCAAATAGTTTTATACCGGCTTCGGATAGCGCCATCTGCGCACCGCCTCCAATACCGCCACAGATTAGAGCATCAGCATGCAGCCCGAGCAGTATGCTTGCCAATGCGCCATGTCCCATTCCGTTGGTATTGACTACCTGCGAATCCCTGACAGTTCCATTTTCAATATCGTATACCTTGAAAAATTCTGTTCTCCCAAAATGCTGAAAAATTTCTCCCGTTTCCTTATCATAGCTTACGGCAATTCTCACTTGTATTACCTCCTCACGGTTATTTACAATGTCCGGAAATCCGCCAATGCTTTCGACAGTCAAAAAGTGATCTCTGCAGCATCCGAATTCTCTGTCATCCGAAAACTCGACGCAACCTCCGCCGATCTCAATGGTCTTTCCGCAGACAAGTGCCTTCGCAATTTTGCTTCGTGCGCTGCGGATGATATTCTGCGCTGTAGACCTTGCCACATGAAGGCGTTCCGCGCATTCCTCCTGATCAAGCCCTTCACAGTCCAGCAGTCGAATTGCTTCCAATTCATCTAAAGTAATTCGGACATGCTCCTCCGCACCCTCGGCGGTGAATTTCCTACACACCGGAAGCTGGTAGATTGTTCTCTTTCTCTGCGGCCTTGGCATGTTTTTCCTCCGGATTAATATTGGCATATGCCATATATGAATTATATCTTTTTGCGCTGATTATGCAACCAAAAATTACAGCTGCAACTATATTACGCCTAATAAAAGTTGCAGCAGACAGATTGGTTCCTCTTTCAGGCAGATAGAAGCCCTGGAGCATTTCATGGGAAGGGAGCCTATTGAAAGGGAACTCTGTTTTTTCTCCGGACATACCGGAATTTGCTCTTTATGCTACTGCAAAATATCCAGAAACTCAGGGCGATGCCGATGGATAGCGCAAAGTAAGTCCAGCAGTGCTGCCTTACGGAGTTTGCCTTTATTGCATACGACTTCAAATCTTTCAGTTCGAAGCATCGTGTAATTCCCCGTCTTATGAAATCCATTTCGCTGATAGAAATTTTTTCTGCGAATCCTCTGCGCGATGTTGTTTGCGCTTTTGTCAATCTCCTCAAAATCTAATATGAGATGCAATTTGTCAAGGGTAAATTCACTACCCGGAAATAAAATTACGAGCGAGGCGACCCAGGCACATTTATCTGAGTCGCTTCGCATTATAGTTCCCTCATAACTTCCATAAACTGTTCAAGTTTATAGGCCCTGCTTGCCGTGCTATGTACCTCCTTCTCGTCAAAGAACGCAAAAAGAGCTGATGACATTCACAGTTCATCAGTAAGCGTCAAATGATGAGGAGCGGTGGGCATTACAGTCTACCGCTCCTCATCATTTGTCTTACAAGGGATACCATTTATGCGTAGCAGGTAATCGTCATTGCAAGCAAAGAGAAGCACTCTGCATAAACATTTCTGCGTTCACAATGAAGGTTACCCATGAGGACATCCTCCAAATTCATGAGGCATGTTTTACGAAAGCACCTCGTACACCTTTTTTTGTGAAAGGTAGGAAAGCATCTGTTCATGTGCCTGCTGCAAAACATCTTGAATCTTGCATTGTTCTGACCGGCAGACAGGCGGGGCAAATACATGGGCATTGCCGTCCACCGCTTCAATCACATCAAGAAAGGAAATGGCCTCCTTGTTCCTGTGTAGACAGTAGCCTCCGTTTTTCCCCGGAGAAGAACGGATAATCCCCGCTTTTGTCAGTTGGGTCAATATTTTAGACAGATACGTAGGAGAAACATCCAAACCAGACGCCATCCTTTGCAGGCTAAGATTTTCCTTATTCTCATACTCCAAGAGCAACACGACCACATGGAGCGCATAATCCATGGTCTTTGTGAACCTCATTGCATTGCCACCTTTTGCCTGAACTCAATGCTTATACCCGGAAGCGGTCATATCTCCGAAAGCAGTCCAAGCACAATTTTTTTCCCCCCCTGAAGCCTGATCCAGTTTTCTCCGACCTTCTCACCACAGCAATCGCATCTGTAGGAATGGAAAATCTTGGCTCGTTCCGGTAAGGGTATAAACACATCCATTTTATCAAAAATATCCGTTGGATCAAGCCCCTGATAATAATAAAGCTCTTCCTGCCGCTCCATCTCCTTGGGAGGCTCTTTCAACAATAGCCGCACCGACTTTCCGTTGCTTCGGTTATAGAAAGAAAAGGCCATTTTCCCTGTCATGTGAAACAGCAGGTTGCCCTTGCCGATTGTACATCCCAGTATCACCTGTATGGCATCTACACTGCAACAGTCATTTTCGGAAATACAAACTATGTCCTCATCCGTTGAAAAATCCGACTCCAGTAGTCGGAGCGCATAAAGAGCCGCTTTGTAGCCGATAGCTAATCCGCCGCACTCATGACCATGAAACACCGCACACTTTGTCCACAGTTCATGTTCTTTTTCCATTTTCACAATATTCAACCTCCTTCGTCGCTTAAGTGAGATTCAGAAATGGCACAATAACCGGCATTCCGCTGCACTCCATAATATGAGCGTCAATTCCGTAAACGCTTTTTATTGTATCTCGGGTCATCGCATCTGCTCCGCCGTATGAAAAAACCGTGCCATCTTTCATAAACAGGAAA
>OMTF01000049.1 GCA_900313925.1 uncultured Eubacteriales bacterium
ATGTTATACGCGGCATTCAGATCGCAGTTGTAGATCCTGCCGTTCTGGAATTCACGACACGAGAATGCGCCGCCGGACTTTTCAATTCCTGCACCGACGAGGCGGAATATGCCAGAGCGGATGAATGCGGCTAATCAATGCGATGCCATAATTGCATGGGAATTTAGGTAAAGAGGCAGAAAGTTTCCGCATTCTGTGAAACAGCCATGATGCGGATCTTCTTTCGGTTTAATTTCCGGAAAGAAAATCCAAATCATGGCCATTTTCCTATTGCATTTCGATCGAATGAACTTATTACAAACTATTGCCCTTCCGTTTGTTGCAATCCGCCTTCCTTATTTTCAGCTGACTCCTCAAACGTGTGAATTTCTTTGACGCAGACGTCTTTTCCGCTGAGTACCTGCTTATTAAAGCTCCCGCAGTTGGGGCAGTATCCCTTTGTTTCGACTACATTGAATATTTCGTCGCAGTCATCGCATTCTGCAAGGCCTTCTACCATTTCAATAATCAGCTTTGCATCTTTCAATTCCGTGTTCTTTACCACTACTGGATAGACTTTTTCAACGTATTCCGGAATTACAAGGGACAGTTCACCGATTTGCATGACGATTTCCGAAACCTTAGGTACATTGTTATCCTTACAAAATTGAAGGACCGTATTAACCATTGCTCGGACAATACTCATTTCATGCATGGTCTTCGTTCTGCTTTCTTTCAGCGGGCGCAAAAACTTTCTTTGCTGCGATTTTCGCCATCCGTTTTCCGCCGCCGGAGGCAACGCCGATCAAGGTCTTGAAATACGGTGTACCAACGTCATCTGCATACTTTTCCAGGTGAATTGCGTCAAACTTGCACTTGGTCGTGCAGATGCCGCAGCCGACGCACATATTCTCGTTCACGACAGCCACTCCGCATCCCAAGCAGCGATCCGCTTCTTTCTTCATCTGCTCTTCCGTGAATGTGCCTCTGGGATCCTTAAAATTCTTAACCGCTTTTTTCGGGGAAACATTCGAAGCAACTTGGCGTTTGCAGTTATCAAAGCTATCAATGGAAATCGCTACATTATTTTTGTCGAACGACTTATAATCACGGCGGTCCCGCCCCAATGTAAGACTCTGTCCGGGATGTACATAGCGATGTATAGAAATCGCGCCTTCTTTTCCCGCAGCAATAGCATCAATGGCAAACTTGGGTCCTGTCATGACATCTCCGCCGGCAAAAACATCATCAACTGAAGTCTGGTACGTAAATCCATCCGCATAAACGGTGCCCTTCTCGGTTGTCTTCAGCGAATCAAGTCCGGTCAGATCCACCTTCTGCCCGATAGCAGAAATAACAGATGTAACCGGAAGTGTTTCAAACTTTCCGGTCCCTACCGGTTTGCGGCGGCCCTTTTCATCGGCTTCCCCAAGTTCCATTATTTCTACCTTTATGCCTTCCACATGGTCGGTTCCCAGAATCTCACTGGGCGATGCAAGGTAGCGGAATTTCACGCCTTCCGCAATTGCTTCTTCAATTTCATCATTGGAAGCAGGCATCTCTTCCCGGCTGCGGCGATAAAGGACCGTCGTGTCGGCGCCGAGACGCAGTGCTGTGCGGGCTACGTCCATAGCAACGTTTCCACCGCCAATAACTGCGACTGCCGTGCCGATTTTCGGTTTTTTTCCGATGTTTACATCACGGAGGAAGTCAATGCCGGTAAGTACTCCGGGAAGATCGTCTCCCTTGCACCCGACCGGCGTACCTTTGGATGCGCCAATTCCAAGATAGAAAGCCTTAAATCCCTGCGTGCGCAATTCTTCCAGCGTAATATCTCGACCAACCGTAACGCCAGTCCGGAATTCAATGCCCATCTCTTTCAGAATATTGATTTCCGCATTGATGACATTCTTCTCAAGACGGAAGGAAGGAATTCCAAGCGTTAGCATGCCTCCCAGCACTTTTTCTTTCTCGAATACCGTTACAGGGTAGCCCTTAATAGCAAGATAATACGCACAGGACAGTCCGGCAGGTCCAGCTCCGATCACTGCGATTTTCTGGGGATACGGCTTGCCCGTCTGATTGAGCATGGGCGGAACAAACCGGGTCTCCGAAGTGAGTTCCTTATCGGCAATGAATTTTTTAATATCATCAATGGCAATAGCTTCATCCACGCTGCGGCGAGTGCATTCCTCTTCGCATTTTTTATTGCAGATGCGCCCGCAAACCGCTGGGAATGGGTTTTCCTTTTTAATTAATTCCAGAGCGTCCAAATAGCGTCCTTCGGAAGCAAGTTTAATATAGCCCTGGACCGGAATGTGTGCGGGACATGCCGCCTTGCAGGGCGCTGATCCGACATCCATGACATCACTGCGATTGGTTCGATATTCCGTGTTATAGTATTGCGGCCCCCAGAATTCATCATCCGGTGTGATATCTGGTTTGACCTCCGGATCCGGATTGATGGAGCACAGTTTCTTGCCAAGACGGATCGCATTGGTCTGGCAGTTTTCAACGCACTGACCGCAGGCAACGCATTTTTCTTTGTCAACTTTTGCCCTGTAGTTTGAAGAAATTCCTTCCGGTGTGCGGAAATAATTTGCAATGCGCAGCGCATAGCAGGAGCAACCGCAACAGTTGCAGATAGCACCTACAGAATCAATGCCGTCCGTTTGGTTAATTTCGTGCACAAGGCCGTTGTCTTCCGCTCGCTTCAGAATTTCATAAGCCTCTTCCTTTGTGATCATCCGGTGATCGCCAAGCTCCGCAAAGTTTTTCGCATTTTCGCCGATATAGATGCACATATCATCTTCAATATGCCCGCAGCCTTCTCCCATAAGTCGGCGGGATCTCCGGCAGGAGCAGGGTCCTACGGAAATGGCATCCGTATTTTCGATAATTGTGCGCAGCTCGTCGGTCGAAGCCGTTCGGGAGTTGCTTTCAATTGCGCTCATAACCGGCATTACGCGCATGAAGGCCATGCCATGGCTCAGGAATGGAACAAGTACTCCGAGCCGTTTGCGGGTATATTCTTCGAAGCATTCTCCCAAAATCGGGTATTTATCACATTGCTCCTTATTTGACATGAACCCTTCCATGATTCCAGGAACCCAGATTGGATATGTATAGCCGGTTTTGCCGTTCTCTGTCTTCTTTCGAACAACACCGGTTTTTACCAGCTTGTCTATCTGTTCCTGCGTAAATTCCGTACTTCTTTTGCTCCGCTGTGCAATTTCCTCTGTCGTACGGATTGTGTTCAGTTTCATGTGCATCATGATCTCGCACATGTCGTCATCCAGAAGAACATCGAGGCATTTATATTCGCTGTCCTCATAGGTAATGCCTGTGTAGGTCATGCTCTCTAGGCTGATTTTAGTTGCCAGCTTCATAATGTTCGGCCGCTTCGCCATAGCTATTCCCCCTCATTGTAATTTTTCGCTGTCTCAGTCGTTCTTCCCCTTTAGTCTTGCAATAGACCGTTCCCACAAGAAAGATCTATTCCTCTTATTCCCTCTGTTTAAGGAAAGAACGAGTCAGTGATGATTTCGAAATTTGATGGATTTCGACTAAAATGCAGTGGCATTTTTCAGACTTTTGTGAATAATCACAGAATAATGGTATCTTAATGGGAACCTGTTGTCAATTGTCTGTCAATACAAAAAGGCATGTGGAAAACTGTGGTGAATGACCCGAATTGCAGTTTCTGTGTAGAAGAATGGATCTCCTTGCATATTTTTTTCGCACCATAGGCGGTGCTATCTTCAAAATTTTCTGTGTAGCGTGCAGAAATACGTCCTGACCGTTTGCACCCTTCTCCGCTTCCGTTGCGCATTGCGGATGAATTTCTTCATTCGTTAGGCATGCCATCCAAAAAAATACGGTAAAAAATATCCCCCTCCTATTTAGTGATACGTACTATCTATGGTGGCAATATCCATTCAGAAGGCGCGAATCACTTCGGATGGGGATAAATAATTCCCGGCAAGCCATTCATATGGTCAGTTAAAAGTGCTTTCTGCCGGCAGCAGAGAGATATTTAGTTTTTACGTGCAGAGAGTTCCCTACAGAGGAACCCGTAGAATTTTGCCAGTCCCTCCTCCGTAAGCAACGTCGCATCGTTATACGTTCCTTCCGGTAATTCAGAAGCCAAATCAAGTACTTCGACCGTACCTGTCACATTTGCATTCTGCTGCTGGATTAATAGCGCCGCACCCTCCCGGATGCTTGCATTCAGATCCTGCACATTCTCGTTTCCTCCGTCTTTAACGGCAGGGATGGTAAGAACATAGATAGCCGCTTGCGGATTATAGTTCTGGATGCTCTTTAATGCATCTCTATAGTGCTTTTTTGTAAGATTTCCATTGTCCTGATAGCCAACACAGAAGATTATTGTATCAAATTTGCCGGACATCCTCTGCAGTACTTCGGCAAAAGATAACCCGCTGTAAATAGAGTTGCAGCATACGCTGTAATTGTTTTCCGCTTCCGGTTCAAGAAGCCAATAATTTCCGATAAACCGGCGTGCGGTTGTACCAGGTGCCGCCATGTAGGACGCGCTACCTGTCAGTCCGTTCGGAATCATATATTCTTCCAGAAGTTGATACATAAACTCGTCGCCGATAAAGAGAGTTCGCTCATTGAATTCAAATTTTTTATCTGCTCCTGTGGAAATTCCTCCTGGCGTCAGATTATTACGGCTACGAAGTTCATCATGAAACACCTTTACAATCCAAGATGTCGCCTCGCCGCGCTTCAGAAACGCGTCTTGGACAAAAGCCTCTCCCTGCCGCAATTCGATAATCCCTTTGGCGTAAAGCTGTGCAACGGCTTCCAGATACGTCTCATCCAACGTAAGGTATCCTTTAATAAGAGCACCAGGATTTTCTACACTCACATCCACCTCCCCAAGGGAATTTGTGAGCATATTATACAAAATCCGAGCTGCCTCGCCCATAGTAATTCCGCTGTCAAGACTCTGCCTCAGGCCGGTTACTTCCGTTCCCTCAAATGCGTCAAACTTGTCAAGGTACTCCCAATATTTAAACGCCCAGTGCCGCGCCTCAAAGATCTCTTCTTCCGCTCCCGACGCAGTTGCAACTGCTTTTACGAATTCCCCCGCTGACATATTCCTGTCCGGAAGAAACTCGCCATTCTCATAGCCTGTTACAATGCCCTGTTCGTAGGCAGTCTGAATATACTCATAATAAGGATCCGTCTGCGTAACATCCGACAGCTGTTCCTGTTTCGATCCGCATCCGGCAATGCCCAGCAGAAGTATGCAAGTCAAAGCCAAAGAAACGACTTTCCTCATAATACTATTTCCCCCAAAGCTCGCTATCATCCGTCGCAAGCAGACAAGATTTCAAGGTATTCCTAATTTATTGCTCCAACGAAATATTATTCATAAAGAATAAGATTACCATTAACCGTTCCTAAAACGTTTTGAAAATTTACCGCGCAGCTGCTGTTAAAGCAACATGACGCCATGCTGCCTGCATTCGCTCTTTGTATTTTCATCCCAGACCGATGCTTGTACTTCTCCAATATGAGCCTTTCCCAAGAGATACATTGATAAACGTGACTGTCCAATTCCGCCGCCAATCGTTAAGGGTAGCTCTCCATTCAAAAGCATTTTGTGATACGGTAGGGATCTCCATGCATCCCTTCCCGCCTCTGTGAGCTGGCAGCTAAGGCTTTCAGGGTCGACCCGAATACCCATAGAGCTCAATTCCAATGCGCATCCCAGCGGCTCATGCCAAACGAGAATATCTCCGTTCAATTTCCAATCATCATAATCGGGAGCTCTTCCATCATGTCTCTGTCCTGATTTGAGCTTGCCGCCGATCCCCATGATGAATGTCGTCGGATGATCTTTTAAATATAATTTCTCTCTCTCTTTGGGCGCTTTATCCGGCCAGGCGTCCTCCAACGCCTGCGCCGACACAAACGAAACCTCTGGATCCATCGGTTTCAGGACGCTTAGCTGGGGATATATGGAGCACATAGTCGACTGCGTATCGCACATTGCTTTGACAATAGCCATTACGGTAGATTTCAGGTAATCAATGTTCCTGTTTTCCGAAAGAATTATTTTTTCCCAATCCCATTGATCGACATAAATGGAATGAAGGTTGTCTAAAACATCCTCATCTCTCCGAATTGCGTTCATATCGGTATAAATTCCCTTGCCCGGGTAGAAATTATAGCGTTTCAGCGCCAGCCTCTTCCACTTTGCAAGCGACTGTACCACCTGCGCTTTTCCTTCCGCCCGAAGCATATCGAATTCAACCGGTCTCTCCGTTCCATTCAAGTTATCGTTCAATCCGGAATCTTTTTCTACAAATAGCGGGGCGGAAACACGGTAGAGATTCAGCGATGCCGCAAGTTCATCGGCAAACAGACGCTTAAGAAGGCTGATTGCTTTTTGCGTATCGTATACGCCCAGAAGGCTTTTATAGTGTTCAGGGATTTTACACTCCATATTATTTCTCCTGATTTGTGTCTTCGCTACTGAGAAGGTTTAGAATCTGATCATAAATAGTTTCCGCATGCAGGCGAAAGGTTCGTTCCATTTTTTTGCACTGCTCCTCATTCGGCATTTCCAGTTGCAGGCTGATAATCTCATTTTCGCCATCTGACATAGTCAGTTTCATTTCGAACGCTTTTTTCGCGGCTTCCCATTGGTGACCGGCTGTGATTAAGGAGGCTCTGCGCATCCGGGCTGCGATTCTGTCTGCATTCGCCCCGGCGTCCCTGCGTGCTGTAGCTGGGAGGCTCGATTCAACGGATGCGGCGTTCTGCAGCCCTTTTTTCGTAATTCGATAATAGCCCTCTTGAGGTGATTCGATGTGGTCCGTGCTCACAAGGTCGTTAAGACATTTTACAAAAGAAAAATAGTTAATTCCGTTATCCACGTAAACAAGATCGAAGAGCATGGAAGCGTCGACCGCTTCCGGCAGTCTTTTAAGGACATATAATATAAGGATCTTGAGATCCAGTTCATCGTGTATGAATCCATAGTTATGCATTTTTGCTCGTCCTCGCGCGTACCATATCGTGGCCGGAAGCCAGGTTAATTATTGCCATTTCCTGGGCTATTCTAACAGATCGCATTTCACTCCGCAATTCCAGCCCGGAAGAAGGCCGGATTGCTATTTATAAAATACTATATCTTGTAACAAAATAAAAATCAAACTTTGTTTCATTTTCAAGCTGTTAAATTGGGAATTTCTCATGATCGAAAGAAAATATTTTTCGCTTCCTTCAATTTTCTGTATGCATTATCCGCTAAACGTGGTAGAATAATTTAAACGTAAACTGCATTTCTGATCCGGCAAATAAATACTTTTTCTGCCGTGATTTTTTTATAGTGCCTGAAAAAGGCATAAAAAAGCATTATCCGGAAACCACTAGATATAGATGCTTTTTTGTTCACCGGATTCTAATTTTGTCTTAATTTTTATTAAGTAAGGTATTCCATATTTTATATATGGATTGTATGAGTCTTTCTGCAGTACGAAGGCGGGACTTCCCTGCCTGCGACTGATTTTGAGGGTTGGGGAAAAGATACACATGCATAATGTATTACAAATCTTCAAAAGAGATGCGAAGAGCCTGACACACAATTTTTGGGCTTTGGTCGTAATTTTATT
Source organism: uncultured Eubacteriales bacterium (assembly GCA_900313925.1). Taxonomy (GTDB): domain Bacteria; phylum Bacillota; class Clostridia; order Oscillospirales; family Oscillospiraceae; genus UBA2922. The sequence continues at coordinate 7,632 of OMTF01000049.1, forward strand.
CATGCTCATTCTTCCGGCTATGTATGCGTGGGTGAACATCTATGCCAACTGGGATCCTTATGGGAATACCGGAAACATTAAGATCGCCGTTGTATCAGAAGACCAGGACTACATCACGGAAGACGGTACCATCGTAAACGTCGGCGACCAAGTGATAGAAAGCCTAAAGCAAAGCGACGCCATTGATTGGCAGTTCCTTGATAGCAAGGATGAAGCTTTGGATGGTGTTTATAAGGGAACTTATTATGCCGTCATCGATTTCGATGAGCATATGACGTACAACATGTATAATTTCCTTACTACTGGCATGGATCGGCCGGTCATTCGTTACTATGTCAACAACAAGACAAATGCTATTGCAGTAAAAATTACCGATACCGCCGCAGAAACCGTAAAGACGCAGGTCGAGGAAGCATATCTGAAAGTAATTATTGAAACGGGGTTTTCGGGTATTAAAGATGCCATAGATGCTTCTTCCGATGAAGATCCTATCGAAGCGGCGGAGGATCTTCTGACTCGGGTCAATAACAATCTCATCAGTTATAACAACGCACTGGAAGAATTCAAAAGTGCCGGAGATTCCCTGTCCAATACGCTGCAGAATTTAGATGCAACGGTAGATTATGCGATTTATGCTCTGGAACGGGGCAGCGCAAATCTTGACAATGCCAGCGACCGACTTGGCAGTGCCTATGAACAGATTCAGGCACTGCGACAGGCGGCTGCAAGCCTGCTCACGGATATACAGAAGTCTTTTCAAGATATGATCAATATCCTTCAGAGTGATTCTTCTTCGCCGACTCTTCAGGAGCGGATTCAGTCCGCTATAACCGCGCTTCAAACGCTTCGCGAGCAGATTCTTGCAGGACCGAACACACCGACGCGCGAAGCGGTTATACAGCAGATAGATAGCCTGATTCGCCAGCTTCAGTCATACCTACCTACCAACACTCTGACGGCGAGTTCTCTAAATTCCGCTGTCAGCACTTTCTCCAATTCTCTGGTTCCCGCAACCGCGGCGTATCTTAACGATGCAGAATCTTCTCTTACTGCAGAAAGTTCGGAATCTGTACAGCAAGACGGGACCGCTGCCGCTAGCGGCGAAGACGCGGCGGGAATAAACGCTGCTTCGGAGGAAACCGCTTCTGCTTCCTCAGCCGTTGCAGGTTCCTCCGCATCCGATGTTTCGACCATGTCGATGTTCTATCTGGACTCTGCCAATCAGGCGCTGACGGACGCAAATGCAAGTCTTGCGGAAGCTTCCAGCGCTGATTCCGAAGAATCCAAGGCAGAGGCCCTTGCAAAAGCACAGGAGAGAACCACTTATGCGGCAAACAGCATGAATGCTCTCTCCAACAGTCTTATTAATACCGCAAATGCCAGCGGTGCGACGGCAGAATCGGCTGCACTTCAGGATGTTGCTTCCCAAGTATCCGATGCCGCCACGGTCGTGAATCGCCAGGTGATTGACATTTCGCAGGCGCAAAATGCCGTGGCGTCCGCGCAAAGCGCTTTGAATTCAAATGGATACTCAGCAGTGCAAGGAATCATTGCAGATATGCAGTCTTTGATGGGTGACTACAGCAGCATGATGTCCGCATGGGCAAATGCGCTGGGGGATAGCCGGGCTGTAATTGCTTCCATCAATGATTTCGTGCAGGCTCTCAGCGAATCCTTCACGCAAATTCAGAATGTAATAATGAACGTTTCAAGTCAGATTACCGATTTGCTGGATACCTTAGACGGGCTGAAAAATAATGAGCAGCTCAACACGCTTCTTTCCTTTTTCGGTCTGGATCCGGATTCTCTGAGTTCCTTTCTGGCCAGTCCAGTAGATACGGTTACCGAAGCAGTTTATCCTGTAGACACTTACGGAGCCGGCATGGCCCCTTTCTATTCGACCCTTGGGATTTGGGTCGGTTCCGTCATTCTCTGTGCCGTTATCAGCTGCGTTGCGGATCCTACCGGTTTAAATAAGCCGAAGGACTGGCAGATGTATCTCGGCCGCTATCTTACATTCTTTGTTCTTGCGGAACTACAAGCAATCTTTATCCTGCTTGGGGATGTTTTCATACTTGGTGTGCAATGTCTACACCTGGGTTTATTCCTGATTGCCGGACTCGTGACAGGGTTTACATTTTCCCTGCTCGTATACTCGCTCACGAGTGCATTCGGGGATGTCGGCAAGGCGATTGTCGTTGTGATCATGATCGTTCAGATAGCCGGTTCCAGTGGGACTTTCCCCATTGACATCCTTCCCGTATTTTTCCAGAAGGTTTACTTATTCTTCCCGTTCCCCTATGCCATCAATGCATTCCGCGAATGCATTGCCGGCCTCTACCAAAACGACTTCATAAAATATCTTCTGGAATTGAATATCTTTGCGGCATTTGGGCTGTTTATCGGTCTTGTAGCCCGCAAGCCGTTCATCGGGCTTAATGAATACTTCGAAGAAAAAATCGATGAAAACCAGATGATGGCTAAATAAATGAATTGAAAGGGTGTTTTCGTGGACGCAATCAACTACGAAAAATTATATAGAAAAATGATGCTGGAGATGGAGATGCGGCATAAGCAGAATCTGCACCGCATCAAAGTCGGGCTGCGCAGCATTCTGATTGTCCCGACTATTTTCCTGCTCCTCCTCTTCTTCACCAGCAGCTCCAAAACGGTATTCCTTGTTTTATGGATAATTTCCATGTTCGCCATTGCCATTTATTTGATTGCCGTAGAATACAACGATTATAAGCTGCAGGCGAACTTGAATGCGTATACTATGCAGGAGACATCGGAAACGAAATCGCTTATGGAAGAGAATCTTGAGCAAAACATCAGTGCTCTGCATGATCTTCTCAATCGTGGCGATGATTCCATGTCGTTTCTGGATCTCGACAGTGTCTCCGAAGATGGTTCCGGAGGAGACGGTACGGACAGTCTGCTTACCCTTTCTCCGGAGGATGAAAATACAGAGACTATCATTTCCCGTGAAGAAGCAGAAAAGCAGGACTTTCAATCGGGGCAGGAAACACTCTCCCTTGAAACCCCCGAAACTTCTGCTGCGGACACTGTCGTTGAGCCGGAAGAACATTCCGACGTAGACCGTATGGACACGACTCTTACGATCTTACCGGAGGAAGAATCTTCTGATACTTCTCTTCCCGATGAGGATCCGGAATCGGCGGAATCCGGATTGAATCAGGGAGCGCTCTCCCTTGAAACACTTGTTGCCGATCCTGAGGACACTTCCGTCGAATCCAATGACTCGGTTTCCTCCGATGCTGGATCCGAAGCGGAGAGTTCCCCTCCCAATCGTAGTACAAATACTCTTTCGGACATTGAATTCCTCATGAATACAGAAAATGAGCAGGATACGCTCTTGAATTCCGAGGGTGAAAATGCACAGAAGAACGATGCTCCGATCGATGCCGACATCCTTGAGGTGGAACCGGAAAGCAATTCTCCTGAAGGAATTTCCGGCACGGATTCTTCAGAGACTTCAACCGACTTTGGTTTTCTCTCTCTGGACAGTTCCGTACAACAGGATACATTAATCAGCGGTACAGGAAACAGTATTTCCTATGACTATACAAATTCAATGGATACCCGTCTGTTCTGAGGTTTCATGAAATAAGGTAATTCTATGAGATTGATTCGAAAATCTATCTATAATATTAATGCCGTTATCCGTTCGGATATACGGAGGTTGGGGCGAAGCGTCGTCAGTTTTGTGATCGTGCTTGGCCTGATACTACTTCCGTGCCTTTATTCATGGTTCAATACCATTTCGAACTGGGACCCGTACAGCGCCACTTCCACAGGAAATTTGAAAGTCGCAGTCTACAATGAGGATGTGGGCATTACGCTTATGGGCGTGAACGTCAATGTCGGCTCCAGTGTTATAGACGGCCTGAAGGCAAACGATGCCATCGGCTGGCAGTTTGTCGGCTCTTCTGATGAAGCCCTGGAAGGCGTATACAGTGGGAATTATTATGCCGCTCTGATTATTCCGGAAGATTTTACGACGAAGCTGATGGGGTTCATCTCTGGAAAATATGATAAACCGCATATTATCTATTATGAAAATCAGAAGGTAAACATTGTTTCCCCGCGAATTACATCCAAGGCGGATACAACGGTAAGGAATACCGTCAACTCAACCTTTATTTCAACCCTGGCGCAGGCACTTACAAATATTGGCAATGTTGCAAACAGCACAGGCTTGACGCTGGATGGTACTTTGGACGATATGGATGCAAAACTTACGAATATGTCCAACGGTATAAATTCCGGAATCACTGTTTTAGACTCCCTGCTTACCGTCACGGATTCCGCGCAGAATATGCTTGGAACCTCTTCGCAAGCGCTTTATTCCCTAGATTATGCTCTCTCCGAATCTCAGAATGCACTGGAGCATACGCAAAGCACTCTTTCCGGCGCTACAGATAGCATCATGTACATTGACAGCATGCTGAAAAGTTCTGCCGCGGGACTTGTCGAAGGCATTAATACAATCAATTCGACTGTCGGGAACACTTTTTACGATTTAAATTCCATTGCCGAAGCATTGGGAATTGCCAACGCCGGTCAAGTTGTCGATACCCTGCACAATCTAGCTCCAGATCTTACCATCAGTAAGGAACAGTACGATGCCTTGAACACACTCTATCAGAATACCCGATCTACTCTGAACACAGATATTGGAAATTTAAACAATACCATTCAAGGCAGCACCATCGGTTCAGATTTGGTCAGCTCTCTCACCGATCTGCAGAACTCGATTGCCGATATTCAAGCTATCAATGAGCAAGGGGCAGCGACAAGTGCAAGTGCGCAGGATACGCTTGCTGCCTACAGCAAAGCAGTGGATACGCTCAGTGCAAGCATGGCAGAAACCCGGCAGAGCCTCAGCGATTTAAATGACATGGTTCTCGGAATTCAGGATTCCATTCGTGATTTTCGTAACAGCGATCTGTATCAGCAACTTAATAACGCGTTAAAACTTGACAGTGCGTCTCTTGTCGATTATCTTTCCTCTCCTGTCGACATGCAGACCATCAACCTGTTCGCTGCAAAAGACTACGGTTCGCCTGCTTCCCCGTTCTATACAATCCTCACCCTCTGGGTCGGTGGCCTGTTCAATATTGTTATCATCCGAACAAGAATAAAGCCTTCCCATGATCTTCCCAAGCTAACAGCATGGGAAAGTTTCTGGGGAAGATACTTTACGGTTTTCGCAATTGGTTTCTGTACTGCTATAATTACAGGGCTTGGAAACTTATATTATATAGGGGTTCAGTGTTATTACCCATTACTTTACCTGCTTGCACTCGTCGTTGCGGATTTCACGATAACGCTTATCAATTATGTACTTCTGTACGCTTTTGATGTAGCTGGTCTTGCGCTGTCCGTAATCATTATGTGTCTGCAGGTCGGCGGCTCTGGCGGTACCTATCCGATAGAGGTTCTTCCTGCATTCTTCAGTAAAATATATGATTTCATGCCATTCAAATATGGAATGTTCGCTTTAAAGGAAACCATATGCGGCATGTACGATCATACATATATTCACTGCCTTCTGATTCTGCTTCTGATGGCTGTAATCATGATTCCCATCGCATTCCTCGGGAAATGGGCTACGGCACCGCTTATCCGTTCCGTGAAAAAAGGAATGGAGCGGACTAAGATTATGGGAGCATAAGTCCTTTCAAGCCCTCCCCTTCTTTCTATTCGGAATCTAAAAAGTCTGGTTCTATAATAAATGTTGGGGTAGAGATCTGGAGCTTTTTCTCCAGAGCTCTACCCCAACATTTATTATAGAACCTTTAGTTTTCTATGAAATCACTTTTTCGCAAGGCCTTTCTGCCGTGCAAATTCTGCAGCACCCAGAGCTCCCAT
>OMTF01000048.1 GCA_900313925.1 uncultured Eubacteriales bacterium
TCGTGGTGTTCGCCACCATCTTGCCATTCTCATCAAGAATAACGGCTTTCGTATATGTAGATCCTACGTCGCATCCACCAAAGTATTTCATTTTAGCTTCTCCTTTTATTTTTTCTCTTGGAATCAAGTATCCTTGTCAAAGTTGTCAAATTTGCCAATTAGATATTCGTCTTTCGTTACATCCCTACGCGGCATGTCATCGTAATGTTTCAGGAAGATGGGCTCAACAAGATATTTAATCAGCTTGCCGTCCAGATCAAAGAAAAACACCACAAAAAGAGCGGAATAAACGCCCAGGGAAATTTTCAGGACTTTCGATAAGAATCTCTTCATAGCTCTCCTCCTAATTACCAGCTTGCTTCATCATCGAACTCAAGCAGGGTCGGATCCAGGGGTTCTTCCTTCATAACCGTAGACATGTACTCGTTAATTGCATTACGAATTTCCGCACGGGTGACAGGTCTGCGGTCGTCCAGAGCATGCGGCATCCAGCAGGCAGGAATTCCACGATTGCGGAATTCGTCTTCAAACATGCCATGAATACCCGTCATGCCTTTGCACTGGATCTGGTCATACATCATGATCATATCGCAGTTGAAGCGTTCATAGTTTTCCCAGCACTCGAAAATGTGCTTATACCCGCCAACGGCCATACGACGCATCGGAGCCCATTCGTTGAACTTCGTGAAGTCTTCCATCAGGTGGTCTTCCGTATCCGTGCGGACGATAATATCAAACATTAGGGAATCCATATTAATAACTGTTTTCAGACCCCAGCAGTTATATGCCCACGTGCACCAGAAAGAATAGAACATTGGCGCGCACGACCAGGCGAGGACTCTGTGCCTTGCCTTCGGATAAGGATTTATCTTATTCTGAACCGCTTTCGTCATAATCTTGCGGACGTGAGCGTCAATTTCATGCCACTGATGGCGATCGCCGACCTGGGATGAATAGATGCGGTAAAGTGCCTGTGCAACGCCGTTAACTGGATAGTAATCTGTTTTTGCAGAAACTTCCCATTTCTCATGTTCAAATTCTGTGATTTCATTGAACGCCTTGATATGCTTCAGGAACTCATCCTTATTAAACGGCATGCCAGTCTGCTCTTCGATAAACTTCCAGCAGTTCTCAATTTCCTTACGGCAGTATTTCTGAACCAGAGGATCATCAAACTGCATCGGCTGCGGCATTGCGAACAACGGTCTGTTAAAGAACCAGTCTGTCGTGATGGACGTAGAAACAGAAGCATCGCATGCCTCGTTCGACGTAACCAGGAACGGGCTATAATCCGGGTAATCATCCAAGACAAAAATTCCGGATTCCGCCTGACACATCGGGCACGGGTCTCCCGGCAGTCCGATGGACTGAATTGCGTCAATATAGCTCAAAACTGCATTTGCATTAACATGTACGGTAACGAAATAAGGCACCATCTGGAGCGGAACGTCATCTGCTCTATCGCGCCACGGGTAGAAGATAGCGCCCGCTACAGTCTCATCATGTGCAAAGGTCTTGTACCAGAGCTCATTACGCTGCCCGTTGTGCAGTTTGGAATCTGCTGCACAGAGTCTAGAGAACTGGCGGATTGTCTCACATACCATTGCACGGTAATGCCAAGCAGATGCACGAAGTCCAAGTCCTCGCTCACCTTCAAGTCCGCGGTCAAACCAGTGCAACACGGACATATATCCCTGTCCGAGCCATCTGTATCTCCAAAAGCCCTTAAGCACTGCCAGAGGCTCATCGGAGGTCACAATATCTTTTACGGCCATAATATAGTTGTACAGCCAGATATTATTGAAATAATAGAATGTGTCCTTTATTCCGCGCCATTCTCTATGCTTATACAGGCATGTGCGATCCTCATAGAGATCACCCAACCGACGCTCTTCATGCGGCTTGCCGTAAATGAAGTCATGAAGGATCTTACCGTAATCCGCATTTGCGAAATCAAAGTTTTTCAGCTTAGTAAGCGCTTCCTTGACGTTCTTTTTTTCAATGGAAAAAAGCTCTTTTGCACCGCTTACCGCCGGTTCAAATACTGAAAAATCCATTATGCGCCCTCCTGAAGTTTCTTCAACTCAACGCTTTCAACGAATGCCTGGAACCGTGTACGAAGCTGTCCGGAGGCGCCGTTGATATATTCTTTCTCAATGGAGCACACTGGAATGCCAAAGTCTCTCGGCATGACAATCGTGTCAATGGTTCTTTCATAGCTCCAGTATTCGCAGAACTTGTTCTGGAATACAATGATTCCGTCGGCGCCATATTCTTTGACAAGATCGGCAAGGAACTGTTTTCTCTCACGCATAACGTGCTGCGGCATATAGCGCGGGCACTGGCTTGTCTCAATATAGTGTCGTGCAATCGCGTGGATGGGCTTTTCGCCCTTCTTTACGACGATTTGCTCTCTTCCGGGAATCGAGCCATAGCAGTAACGGTCTGCGACAACTAGAGCGCCGCAGCCCTCAATAAGCTTGGTGAACTCCGGATCATCATTCTCTGAGCCCGTGCACACGACTTTAATCCGGTAATTCAGCTTTGTATCCGGTTTTCTGGTTTTCAGTTCCTTCGCCGTCTCACGAAGATAAGGAAGAATAAGATATTTGGGGCAGGTCAAAGAAACAAGCTGAATGACCTGGAATTCATAGCCTGTAATAGTGGGTTTTTTCTTTTTGCGATAGCTGCCAATTTCCGTAATCAGGCTGGAAACTTCGTTATGAAGTTCAATGGCCTTCAGCAGAGCTTCATCGGAAGTATCGATGCCGAAATGCTCCTTCAGCTGGTCCAGCACATGATACTGCAACTGATCGGTAAAATGTTCAATACTGGTTTCGTTTTTCTTGAACGGTACATCCGTAAACTCACAGAAGAAGTCTGGATTGTCGATGATGTCCATCATTTGGAGATGTTCCTGGAATCTGCACGTACCCGTGCACGTTTCCGTCGCCATCTGCGCGTCCAGGAAGTTGTACCCACCTTCCAGGGCACGTTCCAGCAGGCTGCGGGCATAAATGCAAGTACGCCCCGACATATAGTATGTCGCCATGTCCGGAGAAGTGCATCCAGGTGCTCTAAGCCTTACTGAGAAGCATCCGTCTATATCAAGCAACGCTTCCGGCATGAAATAGCAAGTGTAACCAAGTGCTTTCTTGCCTTCCGACTTTGCCTGTTTGACAAGCTCATTGTTGGCTTCCTGGAGCAAGTTCTCGAAGTAGATAAGATGCTTAAGATCTTTCACGAATAACCCCCCATATTCAATTTCTCGGCAGTTTTACCAAAACTGTCAAACCTTAATAATTATAACAACGTGACATATTCTTGTCAATTAAAAAGGGTGCTTTTATTGTACAAGGCGCTGAAATTAGACCATTATAATGGGAATTATTTTATGCAATATTTTTCTATCGGTGTTTTTACATATTGTCATTATTGTACAAATATATCATGGCATTTTGTATGTTTATTTCCTGTATTACTTCCTTTTTTGCTAATTTTGCATGGACTTTTTACAATTATCTTTCGTTGTCAGACAGGATAAATTCTGAGATTTCGTCAAAATGCTTAATTGCACTCCCCTGAAGCATCTCCGTGGAGCCGCCGCCTTTTCCCGCTATTCCTTCATTAATTCGATTGCGAGCTTTCTTCAGATCTACCTGGGAGCTTCCTATGATGTAGTGATAACCATCCGTATCGGAGCCTGCTAGCACTGCAACATATCCAGAAGTCTTCTCCTTAAGAGCATTAACAAGCTCTCTACGTGCGGCTTCCGGTAGCCCATTTTCAAGAAGACAACGATTTCCATCGCAGAAGTCCATCGTCTCAGCCAGTACCTGCACATATTTCCTGCTCAGATTCCCATTTTGAAGTTTCAGTTCCTCTGCCTGCCGGAGAAGTGCCGCTGTCGCTTCTGCTATTTCCAGACGCTTGGATGAAAGCATCCGCGACACGGCTACTGCATTCTTATATTCTTTCTGGAATTCGAGAAACGCATCCTGCCCCGCAACCATTTCCACTCGTGTGCCACCGCGGTGCCTCATAGAAGAAAGAATTTTTATGGAACCGATTTCCCCGGTACGATGGACATGCGGAGCACAGCATGCACAGCGATCCACTTCATCGATTTCTACGATGCGCACATCCTCCATAAGCTCCAGTTTACTGCGATATTCCAGAGATCGGACTTCCTTACCGGAAAGGATATAAGTATGGATTTCTGTGTCCCGCCATATTGCCTCATTTGCCTTCCGCTCCACAGATTCCAGCTGTTCGCAGGTCATCTCACCGTCAAAATCAATCGTAATTGCATCGCTGCCCATGTGGAACCCTACGTTGTCCCAGCCATAGTCGCGATGCACCGTTCCGGATACGATATGTTCGCCGGAATGTGCCTGCATTCTACGAAACCGCGTTTCCCAGTCTATCCTTCCGACTACCTTGCTGCCCACAGGCAGGGGTTTCGGACAACGGTGATAAATGATGCCGTTTTTCTCATATACCTGCCTTACCGGCTGCTCATTCAAAACCCCCGTATCGCAGGCTTGTCCTCCTCCGCCGGGAAAAAATGCGGTACGGTCCAGAATCAGATCTGCCCCGTCTCCGTCTTCGATGCATTGCTGCACTTCCGCTTCAAACGTTTGGATATGACTGTCAGTGTAATAAAGACGGTCTGTCATCCCTACCCTTCCCCTTTCCACTTCCATGAGGAATTCCCTTAAACTGCGGCGAAAGCAGAGGGTTTCTTCCAACGAATACGCCTCTGCTTCTGTTCTGCTTTTGCGATGCTTTTTTATATCACTCGGATGCGAAGTACATTTTCCATAGCTGCAATATCCTTTACATCATCGGGATTCATTTCCTTATCCAGGTCAATCATCGTATACGCGTAGCCGCCCCGAGATTTATTTATCATGTGCTCTACATTCAAGTTGCGATTTCCGACAAATGTGAGAAAGTTCGTCAGCATTTTCGGCACATTATGATGGATAATGCATACTCTGCAGCTCCCCATTCTTTCCAAATACGCATTGGGCATGTTCACGGAGTTCTTGATATTTCCATTAACCAGGTAGTCGTAAATTTCCTCCGCCGCCATAATGGCGCACTTTTCTTCACTCTCCGGAGTGCACGCTCCGAGGTGCGGGAGGCAGATGACATTGTCGACGCCTATCAGCTTCTGATTTGGAAAATCCGTTACATACCTTGCAACTTTTCCGCTTTTCAAGGCAGCCAGCATTGCGTCGTCGTCTACAACTTCCGCTCTGGATTCATTCGTAATGCGTACGCCGTCACGCATCGCCGCAAATGCATTGCTGTCAATCATATGTGCCGTATCTGTAGTATAGGGTACATTTATGCTGATGTAATCGCAGTGCGGGTACATTTCATTCAGTTCATCCGCATGAATAATCTCTCTTGAAAGCCGCCAGGCTGCTTCTACAGATATAAACGGATCATACCCATAGACTTTCATTCCAAGTTCCAAGCCGATATTCGCAACAAGAGCCCCTGTTGCACCAAGACCGATTACTCCCAGCGTCTTCCCTTTCAGTTCCGGTCCCGCGAAGGATTTTTTTCCTTTTTCCACTAAAGCGGGAATCGCATCCCCCATGTTCTTGATGGACTTTACCCATTCAATGCTGCCAAGAATGTCCCGTGAGGCCATAACCAGCTCGCACATGACCAATTCCTTCACCGCTTCCGCATTGGCGCCGGGGCTGTTGAATACCACAATTCCCTCTTCCTGACAACGCTTCACGGGAATATTATTGTATCCCGCGCCGGCGCGGGCTATGCATAAGAGACTTGAAGGAAATTTTTCTTCCAAAAGATTCGCCGAACGAACGATGATCGCATCCGGCGATTTGATGTCCGGACCGACTTCCACGCCTCTGTCCGACAGAACATTCAATCCCAAGGGAGAAATATTGTTTATTGTTTTAACCTTGATCATATGTGATGAACCTCAAACTCTTTCATAAACTCTACCAGCTTTTCTGCCCCTTCCACAGGCATGGCGTTGTAGAGAGAAGCACGCATGCCGCCAAGTTTCCTGTGTCCCTTCAGATTCACAAGTCCGGAGGCTTCCGCCTGCTGGATGAATTCCTTGTCCGTAGCAGCATTTCCCGTACTGAAGGTTACATTCATATAGCTGCGGCTTCCTTTCCTTGCATGCGCATGAAAGAGACTGCTTTCATCCAGGTAGGAGTAAAGAAGGTTTGCCCTCTGCTCTTTTCTGCGTACCAGTTCCCCGATTCCGCCGATCGAACGCACCCAGTCCAGCATCAATCCAAGCATATAGATATTCCAGCATGGCGGTGTGTTCAGCATAGACTCTTTTTCGGCTTGCAGCCTGTAGCTCATAATTTTAGGGGTTATGGAAAGTTCCTTTCCCAAGAGGGACTTCCGTACAATTACTAGGGCCATCCCTGCCGGAGCTAGGTTTTTTTGCACCCCAGCATAAATCAGGCCGTAATTATGAAAGTTTATATATTTTGTGAGGATATCCGAAGACATGTCCGCGACAACCGGAATGCCGGGCGTCTGCGGATCATACTGCCATTCGGTTCCGTACACCGTGTTGTTTGCGCAGAAGTAGAAATAACTTGCGCCGTCATGGAAGCGCAGATCGCTTTGGTCGGGAATTCGGCAGAAATTTTCCGAAGACATATCGCAGCAATACTGGACTCTCCCGTATTTTTCTGCTTCCTCCGCCGCAAGCTTTGCGAAATATCCAGTAATAGCATAGTCTGCGCTTCCGCCTTCCGTCATCAGGTTCAGAGGAATTGCGGCGAATTCCTGCGTCCCACCGCCTGGAAGGAACAGGATTTCAAAGTCATCCGGAACCTGCAGAATCGTTTTTAGACTGTATGTTGTACTGGAAAGAATTTCCTGAAAAAGCGGTCCTCTATGGCTCATTTCAAGCACGGAGTATCCGCATCCCCGATAATTCAGCATCTCCTCCGACGCCCTGCGCAGGACTTCCTCCGGAAGCGTTGAGGGGCCTGCTGCAAAATTATATGTTTCCGTCCGTGTTCTCATCAGGCATCCTCCCCACTGCAGGATCCCGGTTCCGGTTTCTGTATAAAGCCGGCCGCCCGATCCGCTCTATTTCGAAAGAATGAGCAAATTATAACGCTTTCTTATAGGTGCGTCAAACTAAGATTGTCACAAGTTTTTTCTAAAACAAGACCTGTTTTTGACGCATTTGTCAAATTATTCGCAATTAAGGGTTTCCGTGCACTTCTGCGGCTGCGCAGAGCCTTCCAGTTCCCCCAGGAGAAGTCCTTTCTTCCATTCTCGAATGCGGACATTCCGTACCTCTCCGCGGAGGCATTCTCCCTGTACTGCAACGGTCAGATAATTTGTACTGTGTCCCTGCCATAAACCATCTTCACATCTTTCAAAGAGAACCGAAAGGACTCTTCCAATCTGCTGCTCCTGAAACGCTAGACGTGTTTCGTTTGCCTCATCTCTCGCCATTTTCGTCCGGCGCTGCTTATCGCCGCGGCTTATTTGAAGCGGCATGGCATCTGCAGGTGTGCCGGGACGGCGTGAGTATGGAAAAACATGGACCTGCGAAAATGCACATTTTCGCAGAAACGCTATGGTTTCCTCGACTTCTCTGTCCGTTTCTCCCGGAAACCCCATAATAATGTCCGCAGTTATTCCGCAGTTCGGGTAGTAGGCGCGCAGCATTCTGACCTTCTCATAGAATGTTTCCGAATCGTATTTTCGATTCATGGCCTTCAAAATCCGGTCGCTCCCAGACTGCAGAGAAAGATGGAAATGATCGCATACGTTATTGCAGGAAGCTATCGATTCACAAAATTCCTCTGTAATAACGGTCGGTTCCAGGGAGCCCATGCGGATCCGAAGCTTCGGAACCGCATGGGAGATGCTTCGGACAATATCCTGCAATCCAATTTTTTCCGGCAGATCCGATCCATACGATGCAATTTCAATTCCGGTCAAAACCAGCTCGCGATAGCCTTGCTGTGCCAGTTCCTCTGCCTGCCTTACGGCTATTTCCGGAGTCAGACTTCGAGGACGGCCACGTGTATAGGGAATAATGCAATAAGTGCAAAAGTTTGAGCACCCGTCCTGAATTTTCAGCAGCGCCCTTGTTCTTCCCTCATAATTTCCTGACGGAAGGGGCTCGAAATGGACTCTTGCAAACGGATCGTCGATCTTTTCCCCTGTTAATGCCGTTCCCTTTTCCGCTGCAAGAATTGCATCTACGAATTCTTCCTTATCCCCGCTGCCGAAAATCACATTGGCGCCGAGCTCTCGCATAGCTCCGGCATCCAGCTGCGAGTAGCAACCGCATACTGCCAGAATCGCGTTCGGATACTTCTGACGGAGATGGCGAATCGTCTGACGGCACTTCCTTTCGCTTTCCGCCGTTACCGCGCAGGTATTAACAATTACAATATCTGGGTGCTCCTCCGTCTGCCTGCAGCCTTTCTGAATAAGAAAGTGTTCCAGCGCCTGCGTTTCATATTGATTGACTTTGCAGCCGAGTGTTGCGGTAATAAACGTCATGTCTTTCTCCCAATGCAGGAAAATCTTTCTCTAATTTGATTTTTTCACTTTAGTATTCTAACATAAGGCCACATAAATACAAAGACGGGGATCTTTCTCCGCCTTCCGGAGGGCATCCATCATGAGAGAAATTTATCTTGACAACGCCGCAACTACGCCGGTCTGCAAGGAGGCCGCCGACACGGCATATGAAGTTATGACCGTAGAGTATGGTAATCCAAGTTCAACGCATAGAAAAGGCCGCGAAGCCAGCCGAATTCTCGAGGAGTCGCGGAAGAAGATCGCCGTATGCCTAGGATGCAAACCGGAAGAAATCTACTTTACCTCCTGTGGATCGGAAGGAGATAACTGGGCACTTAGATGCGGCGCGCATTTGAATGGACATCACAGCGGGCACATCATTTCCTCCGCCGTGGAGCATGACGCCGTGCGACAAACGCTTGCCTCCTTGCGGGAAGAAGGCTATGACATTACCCTTCTCGCCCCAGAATCGGACGGGACCATCTCTCCGGCATCCGTTCTGAATGCACTCCGCCCGGACACCGTTCTCCTATCCCTAATGATGGTAAATAATGAAACCGGTTCCGTCACTGACATCGCTGATATTGTTAAGCAGGTCAAGCGCCGGAACCCTTCGGTAATTATCCACACGGATGCCGTGCAGGCATTCGCAAAGGTTCCGTTTCGCGCCGATGCCTTGGGAGCTGATCTTATCACGATAAGCGGGCATAAGATTCACGCACCGAAAGGAATCGGAGCTCTTTACATCCGCAGAGGGCTTGCCATGAAGCCCCTTCTCTATGGCGGAGGGCAGGAACACTCTCTTCGGGCAGGAACCGAATCTCTCCCCCTCATTGCCGCATTCGGCGTTGCAGCAGATCTGGCCTTCCAAAATATGGATATCTATGTGCGGCAGATGAAGGAACGAAAGCTCCTGTGCGAAAACCTGCTTCGGGAACGTATCCCGAACGTTTGGCTCTTTCAAAGCGAAGCTCCCCATATTCTTTCCGTGTCCCTGCCCGGCTATCGAAGCGAAGTTCTAATGAACTATCTGGACGGAAACGGCATTTACGTTTCCCGAAGTTCCGCCTGTAAAAAGGGGCGCCGCAGCCATGTGCTGGAAGCTCTCGACCTCAATCGGAAAGTCCTTGACGGCGTGATTCGGGTAAGTTTTTCCCGATACACAAGTGAGGAAGATATTATTGACTTCTGTACTGCCCTCTCCAAGGCGGCTTCAACTTTAGCACACGACTGAGTGCCTTCGAAAAAAAGGAGACGGTATTCTATTAAACCGTCTCCTATCTTTCTGTCTTTCCGCACTTTGGACCCTTTTTTCATGGATCCGCATTGGGATCCTCTTTTTCCTTCTCCTCCGGTGCGTCAGGGGATTTCGCCTGCTTCCCAGCCGTTTCCTCTTCGGAGTCTTCTGCCTCGCAATTCTTCTGTTCTTCCCATTTTTTTGTATCTTTATGGTAATGGATCTTTCCGGTATCCGGTTCAATATAATCCATATCCGCATAGACCTCCGGATCCGTAGGAAGGCCGCGTTTCTCCAGCAGGTGATTTGCAAGCTTGGAGCAGCCTGTATAGAGTACCACCCAAACGGGAACGCCAAAAAGCATTCCCCAGAAGCCAAAAAGGCCGGCACCCAGAATAATGGAGAACATAACCCAGAACCCGTTGATTCCGACCGAGTTTCCAAGGATCTTCGGGCCTAGAATATTGCCGTCGAACTGCTGCAGCAGGAAAATAAAGATGCAGAAAATCAGGCACTTCATCGGATCCACGACAAGAATAAGCATAGCGGATGGAACGGCTCCGATGAAAGGTCCGAAAAACGGGATGATATTTGTAATTCCAACAATTACGCTTACCAGTATGGCATACGGAATTTTAAGTAGCAGGCATCCCACATAGCAGAGCACTCCGATAATCGCAGAATCCAGCAATTTGCCGATAATAAATCCCATGAACACATCATTGGTAAAATTAAGAGCCCTTTTAATGCTGGTTGCTGCCTTTGTAGGAAAAAGAGAATAGAGAACCCGCTTTGCGACGCTCTTAAAATACTCTTTGCGGCTGAGCAGATAAGCCGATACGATGATTCCAATAACCAGATTGTATATACCCCTAAGGACGGAGACGATACTGGAAGTCACATTTTCCAGGATGCTGTCCATTTTCGGAAGAATGCGGTCGGATAGCCAGCTGCTGAGAAATGCACTCAAGTCACCGACTTTTTCCGTTAAAACCTGCTGGAGCTGCGGCATATCGTTCAGGGCATTGTCCAGCCACTCGCGAATTTTCTCCAAATATGTTGGCGTATTTTCGATAATGCCCTGAATGCTGGTGTATGTATTTGGTATTATAAGGTAAAACAGGGCTGTCATTATGAGTATAAGCGTAATGATCGCCAAAGTAACGGAAACTCCCCTAGCTCCCTTCGGGCGCTCTGTCGGCTCGATCGGTTCTTTCTTCAGTTTGATAAAAAGGGGAATAATGAGTTTTCTTTCATAAAAATTCAAGATGGGGATAAGAAGGTAAGCAAGAACGAATCCCCAGATAAACGGACTCAGAATGGAAAGAAGGTCTCCGAAGAATCCCCCGATAGCCCCAAGACTTTTGACAATAAAATAAAACAGGACGCACGCCGCAATGGTAAGAAAAGCGGTTAAAGCCCATGTCAAATTGTCACGACTCAGTTTGATTCTCTTCAATTTTCTCTCCAGGTTTTCCAAGAATTATCCACAAACCGCATTTATTATATTATCTAGGCTTTAGCCCGTCAATAAAAACGGGCATAGCCATTGCCCCGCGGTGCTTTCCGCACCGTCCGCATCAAAGCGTCAGCTGCAGAAAAATGGCATTGCTGGCTGGATTGGCATTGTATCTTGGAATTGAATAGAACCCATAGCTTTTATAGAGACGAATTGCACTTTCCATAAATGGAAATGTGTCCAGCCGCATATATCGATACCCTATTGCTTTAGCATCATCAATGACTTGATCGCATAGCAGGCGGCTTAAATGCATCCCCCGAAATTCAGGCTTGACATACAGTCTTTTCATCTCACAATACTGATCATCATTTCTAGTGAGCGCAACACAGCCCGCAGCGCTGCCGTCAACTAAGGAAAGATACATTCTTCCGTATGGAAAACCATATTTTCTCTCCGTATCCTTCAATTCCTCTGCAAGATGCTGGGAGGAGAGAGTTTTGGCCACTTCCGCGTCCTGCAGCGTGATTCTCTCCGTATATTCTTTCACGAGAGCGAGAAACTCTTCCATATTCTCCTGCGCCGGAATCAAATTTACCATTCTTTCTCTCCTAAACCACGAAACTGCCCTTTTTGTCAAAGCACCCAGAATCCGTATGCCAATTCACAGGCTGCTGGAAGCGCCGCTTTTCATCTATTCCCCCATCTGCATATATTTTTCTGAAAGCTTTTCGTAAGCGTAGCGGGGATCTGTGTCTTCCGCGACATGAATAATTCCGCATCGAACAAAGCCCATCTTTGTCAATAGATTCTGCATAATCCGGTTATCCGGATGCGTATCTACGCGGAGATGACCGCTTCGCGCATATGCCCACTGCAGTGCCGACGTGCCGATGCCTTGTACGGATCTGTCACACGCAAGGCGATGCACCACGCCGTAAGCATTTTCGGACCCGTGCGGAAGAGTTTCGCTCAGCCAGTTTCCCTCTTCGATCCTTTCATAAGTCGGTTCTATGTGCGGACCGAAAATGTAAACAAACGTGCCGACAACCTGTCCGCAGAAAACGCAGACATAACTTCGACCGCAACGGATGTCCTCCGCAAGAAGTTTCTCTGGAGGCCAGTTCGTAGCCCCCCACTGTCTGGGATTCCCGTTATCTGCCATAAACTCTCGCGCGTTTTCATAGATTCGCTGCATCGCCGGCAAATCGTCCGGCCGGCTGTGACGGATCTGCAGGGTTTTCTGGTGCTTCTCCATATCTTTCGCTTGTTCGAATTCCCTCGTTGAAATTCTTCATTCTGCATGTTTCTTAGGGCACGATTTCCGCTTGCATCGGAAGGCTATTATATCATATATTTGCGAAAATCCATGAGAATTTCGTT
The DNA here is from genome assembly GCA_900313925.1 of uncultured Eubacteriales bacterium. GTDB lineage: Bacteria > Bacillota > Clostridia > Oscillospirales > Oscillospiraceae > UBA2922. The sequence goes on from OMTF01000048.1 coordinate 12,648, forward strand.
GGCAGTTTCCGCTGCACCGGACCGCTTTTTCTCTATCAGTTAGCAGCGCTGCTTCGCTATTTTCCTATTTGATAATCCGTGTATCTAGTCAGGGGCTTTTCTGATATACATCCTGTTATTACAAAGCTATACGCGCTGTCCGCGTCCTGTTTCTGTCTTGTTTTATTTTTTCAATCCCCGGTGTATAATACAGAAAATAAATTCATTTCTGGGAAAATCCACGCGATCATGAGGAGAATATCATGGTAGATGTAGACATTTCTGGTGCGGAAGCCTTCTTTACCAAAGCGGGTCCTGATTATGCGGATGCTGCACAGGCACATAGAACACTTACCGACGCTACAGGGGAGGGAGCCGAATACACAGGATGGCTTCAGCTCCCGCAAAAAATTAAGGAAAATGAACTGCATCAAATTCTTAACGCCGCACAAAAGATTCGTTCTCGGTCCGGTGCTCTTGTTGTCATTGGAATCGGCGGATCCTATCTCGGTGCAAAAGGGGCCGTTGAGCTGCTACAGCCCGTTCCGGGCAAAGGAAATCCAAAAATATTTTTCGTAGGCAACGGCCTTTCCGTGGACTATATCAATCAGGTTCTGGATGAGGTTCGTGATACGGATTTTGATGTGAATGTTATTTCTAAGTCCGGAACGACCTTGGAGCCCGCCGTCGCATTCCGCATCTTCCGTTCCCTGCTGAAAGAGAAGTACGGAGCCAATGCCAGAAAGCATATTATTGCAACTACAGACGCTTCCCGTGGCGTGCTGCGCACCCTTGCCAGTGAAGAAAACTGGGAATCTTTCGTGATCCCGGATGATGTTGGCGGACGCTACAGCGTTCTTTCGGCCGTCGGTCTCCTTCCGATGGCGGTTGCCGGCATCGACATCAAGGCCGTTCTAGGCGGAGCTATTGAAGAATTCAGTTCTCTTGACAGTCGTTCTCCAAGCAATCCTGCCTGGAAATATGCCGCTACCCGGCAGCATCTGTATCGGCAGGGCCGCACCATTGAGTTTCTTGCCAGCTATGAGCCGTCATTCCGCTACATGGCGGAGTGGTGGAAACAGCTGTTCGGTGAGTCGGAAGGAAAAGGCGGCATCGGCATTTTTCCGGCTTATGTGGAATATTCTGCCGATCTGCATTCTATGGGGCAGTATATTCAGGATGGTCCGCGTGTACTAATGGAAACTGTTGTTGAGTTTGCGGCTTCGCAGACAAGACTTTCCGTTCCGTTTGAAATGGGAAACCCGGATCGGCTGAATTATCTCGCCGGATGGGATATGGACGACATATGCAAAACCGCTGCAAAGGCCGTACGCAATGCACACATCAGCGGAAATGTTCCAAACCTTCGCATAACGGTTCCGCAGAGAAACGAGGAGGGTCTGGGGGCGCTGTTCGCCTTTTTCGAATTATCCTGTGCGATTTCCGCGTATATGTCCGGTGTGAACCCGTTTAACCAGCCTGGCGTAGAAGCGTATAAAAGGAACATGTTCCGAATGCTTGGAAAACCGTTCGAGCCTACCGGCTCTCGACGCTGAATGCAGCTGGTTCGTGCTTTCCTGAAAGGCTTGTCTATTGCCATTCCCAGCAAAAAATGGTACTCTTTAGACAAGATCATATAACATAGTGGAAGGAGCGGGTTGCCATGGTTAAGTTAATCGTCGGAGAGAAAGGTTCCGGCAAAACTAGTCACCTTATTTCCATGTTGAAGGAAGCTGTAGAAGAGGATAAGGGCAGCGTCGTCTGTATCGAAGCTAAAAACGGTTTGACCTATGATATTCCCTATCAGGCACGACTGATCAGTACGAACGACTACGGAATCAATACCTACGACCAATTCAAGGGATTTCTTTGCGGAATTCATTCCGGCAATTACGATATCAGCCATTTTTATATTGACGATTTCTTTAAAATTGTGAAAGATGATACCGGTGAGCAGTTCTTCTCCTTCATTGACTGGGTCAACCGTTTCTCTGAATCGGTCGGAATTGAAGTCGTTCTGACGATTACTATGGATCCCAGCAACGTACCGGAAAAACTTAAGCCCTATGTGATCTGAAAGAAACGCTGCTCCATGCGAATTTCCGCGTGGAGCGTATTTTTCCCGTCGTGAATTTATGCGGTTTTCCTCCTTACCCAGGCAGGAGAGAAATCGCATTTTTCTATGCATGAATTATTTTTCCATTCCTTAAGAAGAAGCCTTTGCGCTTATTCCGAAGGAAGTTCCCGGTAGAGGGTTGCTGCGTCTTCTTTTCGGACCGCTTCAGAAATCTCCAGCACTTCTACCCGAACCGTCCGAGTTCCAAAAGAAATCGCTATGATGTCTCCGACAGACAGTTTGTAGCTCGGCTTCGCCGCCTTTCCGTTTACAGAAACAATGCCTCTGTCACAGGCTTCCGTCGCAACGGTGCGCCGTTTGATGAGACGTGAAACCTTAAGAAATTTATCAAGCCTCATGCTTATTCCTTTCCTTCCTGTGTCTGGCAGAATCTCAAAATGAATTGATCACATGCCTTCTGCAGAATCATTTCGGTGTTTATGGAATGCTTCATGCGTGCCAGCAGGGCGAACATCATTTTTGGATACAGCCTTTCCATATCCTCCGTACTTCCCGCCTCTGCCGCTTTGTCAAGCTCCGCAGCGTATGCAAGGAAGCTTCCAAGTTCGATCCGGACGTCCTTTTCAGCCTTGCGCAGAATTTTATCGCAACGCCAGGTAGAGGGAAGTGAATGAGCAACACCCTCCATTGCGTCGGCTGTGTTCTTTTGCCCGTGTTCCGCTCTTTTATTGTCTTCCCAGGCATTCAAAAATTCTCCCATGGACTGATAGTTTTCCTCCGCAAAAACATGCGGATGACGGCGGATAAGCTTCTTTACGGACGCATCGCACACATCTTCAAGCGAAAAATTTCCTTTTTCTTCCTCAATAGAGCAGTGAAACAGGACCTGCATCAGCAGATCCCCTAATTCTTCCTTCAGATGTTCCGTATTTTTTTCATCGATCGCTTCACAGACTTCATAGGCTTCCTCCACGCAGTTCTGCCGCAGGCTTTCGTGCGTCTGCACTTTATCCCAGGGACAGCCGTTCTCGCTGCGCAGAAAGTCGATAAATTCCCGAAATCCTTCCACATCATAGTTTTTATCCAGCGTAAAATCTTCTGCTTGCATTTTCTTCTCCGTTCGAATTCGAATTTTTTCAGTAGCTGCCCGCTCTTTTTTCTCTGCAGATCCGTATCATATCGCAACCGGGAGAAACGGAGCAGGCCGTTTCTCCCGGTTATTCAGTCTGAACTTCAGTTCCGTATTTTACTCTCAGCTATGGCGTACGCTGTGAATGTAGCGGGTCAGATCCAGCATCTTGTTCGAAAATCCCCATTCATTATCATACCAAGCCATTAGCTTAACAAAATGATCATTGAGAGCCAGACCAGCTTTGGCATCGAAAATAGAGGTGTGCGGATCCGTGATGAAGTCGGAAGAAACCACTTCCTCATCAACATATTCCACAACCCCCTTCATCGGTCCTTCCGCCGCAGCCTTTACCGCCTTGCAGATGTCTTCATAGCTTGCAGCCTTCTCCAGCCGGCATGTCAGATCGACGATGGAGACATCCGCGCTTGGGATGCGCATGGAAGTCCCGGTCAGCTTCCCCTGCAATTCGGGGATTACCTTGCCAACCGCTTTTGCAGCGCCGGTGCTGGTCGGAATGATATTACCAAGGATGGAACGGCCGAGACGCATATTCTTCTTGGAAAAATTATCCACAGTCGACTGCGTCGCCGTATCCGCATGGACTGTCGTCATCAAGCCCTCTGCCAGGCCGAAGTTGTCGTTTACAATCTTCGCAAGTGGAGCAAGGCAGTTTGTCGTGCAGGAGGCATTCGATACGATCTTTATGTCGGGGGTGTATTTATCCAGGTTTACACCACAAACGAACATCGGAGTATCATCCTTGGAGGGACCGGAAAGGACTACGACCTGCGCACCGGCATCAAGATGCGCTTTGGCCGCTTCCGCCGTAAGAAAATGGCCGGTGCATTCCAGCACATACTCTGCACCCAGCTTTCCCCAGGGTAGCTGGGCCGGATCGCGGCTGCTCAAAAGCGGAATCCGCTTTCCATTCACCGTGATGGAACTGTCATCATATTCCACTGTACCGTTGAAGCGTCCGTGGACGGAATCATACTTGACAACATAGGCAATCTGTGCCGGGGTTTTATCCGGAGCATTGATGCCAACAAACTCGATATCCTCAGCAACAACGCCTGCACGGAAGGCAAGACGACCGATACGGCCGAAACCATTAATACCAACTTTAATACTCATCATCATTCCTCCGATAAGAATAAGATTCGAACGCTGCCGTTATTTTATCATCGCGTAGTATGAAAATCAACTTGAGCTGCTCCATTGCCTGTGCTAAAATGATGTCCATAGAGATCTCTCCTTTTTTTTTGAGTTCTGTTGTTTTATTTTTATTGGAGTTGATCTCTATTTCTATTTTTCCGGGCCCCGGGTGCCATCTATTTATTTACTTACTTATTAAAAACTCCGCAGCAATTTTACTCTAACCGGGCTGCACTTCGTTAAGTCTCTCCACCGAACAGCCGAATTCCGTTTTCCCAAGTAATCTTCTCCGCTTCTTCCGCCGTAATCCGCTTGCAATCCGCAACAACCTGCAGAATATAGGGGAGGTTTCTGGAGTCATTTCTTTTCCCCCGAAGCGGAACCGGAGTCAGGTAAGGGCTGTCTGTTTCTACTAAAATGCGATCTAGTGGGCAATATTGCAGGACTTCCAGCTGCTTGCGATTGTTTCGATATGTAATCGGCCCGTCAAATCCGAGGTACCAGCCTTTTTCTAATAGTTGTGCTGCCATCTCTTTGCTTCCGCTGAAACAGTGCAGAACACCCATGCAGTTCGGAACCGAACGAATAACATCCAGCGTATCTCCGTGTGCTTCCCTGTCATGCACAATAGCCGGCCGGTGCAGTTCAACGGAAATTTCCAACTGTGCCCGAAAATATTTTTTCTGTTCTTCTTTATTATCCTTATCCCAATAATAATCCAGACCAATTTCTCCGATTGCCGCACCGGGATATTGGATCGCAAGAGCCCGGATTTCCGCCATACTGTCCTTTCGGCATCGCCGTATTTCCTCGGGATGCCAGCCAACAGCAGCGGATATGAACCGGTACTTTTCGCTCAGATAGACGGCATACGCGCTGGTGCGAAAGTCTTCCGAAGGAATCAAAATTCTTCCGACTCCCGCTGATTTCATGGCACAAAGGATCGAATCTCGATCCTTTGCAAAGGCGGAGGAATTATAGTGGGCGTGGGTGTCAAAAATCATTTCGATTCCCTCCTTCTGACGCTGGAAATGTGCTTTCTTTACACATATTTTTGCGTTTGCTATAATAGAGAAGCAATGAAAAACAAGGTTATCTCTCCGGAATGGCTGACCGACAAATTTATATGGCTGATGCTGGGGGTCTTTCCTTTATGGTGCGTTGGAGGATACTCTAGTCTTACACGCTCGAAATTTCTTTTCTTTTCCTGCACTACAGCAGTCTGGGCGATTTTTTTGATTATAGCATGCCTTGCCGGCAAAAGAAAACGGATTCATTTCGGCATCGGGGCCTTTGCTGTTGCCGGGCTGATGATCGTTTCCGTCCTTTCCTGGCTTTTTTCCCCTTATCGTTCCGAGTGCCTCCTGAATGAAGGTCGCTATGATGGTCTTGTATCCCTTCTGCTATATGCCGTGATCTTTCTTGGTGTTTCTGCTTTCGGAAAATGGAACGTCAAATATATCTGGGTTTTTAATATTTCTCTGTTTCTCTGCTTCATTCTTTCCTTTTTCCAGTTCCTAGGCAAAAACCCACTTCTTCTTTTCCCGCGTGGTTGGAGTTATTTTGATCGCGGCATCCGCTACTCCGCTACCTTTTTGGGAACGATTGGAAATGTTGATCTTTACTGCATTCTTCTGGGAATCAGTATCCCTCTGACCTTAGTCTGGCTTCTTCAGAACGGCATTAAAAAATGGAATATGCTTCTCGCTTTTTTCTGCTTCGTCAATATATTCATCGGAATAAAATGCTGCGTTTCCGCCTTCCGCCTTGGCTTAGTCGCCGTTTCCCTTCTTCTTTGCATCTATGCGCTGCGCCGAAGGGGATGCTGGAAAAGATTCGTTATTCTGCTGGTTTTGTGCCTCACTGCCGTGGCAGCTTCCCGCGGCATTCAGTTTACCAAGGATGGTCCCGTCATAGATTTTCATTATCAAATGGAAGACAGCTCTCCCTCCACAGGCGGGAGTCAAAGCTCTTTTCAGGAATTTAAAGAGATTCTTCGCGGCAATTGGAATGATCAATTTGGTTCCGGACGCATCGGCATATGGAAAACCTGTCTCAAGTCGTGTAAGTACCACCTCCTCCTCGGCACGGGTCCGGGTACTGTGGAAAAGAGAATTCAAATCCGCTATTCCCGCTATGTGCCGGAAACCGGCGAAACGCTTCGAACCTATGTGGACAACGCTCATAATGAATATATTGAATATTTGATGGACGAAGGCATTCTCGGTCTAATCTGTTATCTTGCGCTCCTGTTTCTGAGTATCGCCGCTTACTTCCATCGAAAGCCGGTCGCCGCTGCCGGCCTGTTTTTTGGTTTGATCGAATATTGGATTGAGAGCTTTTTCGGTCTGGGACTCTGTCTTGTGCAGCCCTGCGTGTGGCTGCTCTGGGGTTTGTACTGGTCGGAAGTAAAAGCAGCCCCGAAGAGCGAAGAAAATTTCGCTCCCATTGCGGCGAAAGAATAAATCTCTTCCTAGGCAGAAAGGCCGGGAGGAAACGCTTCTTCTTTTTCGGCAGGAGCAGTGAGGTTCATATTTCAGACCCGTGTATATTCCTTGCTGATATCTTTTTCGGGTTCGGGCATAGATTGCGAAAACCGTGTGGCTTGAAGGCGCTTTCTGTCTGCCGAAAAGGGATATGGAATGAATCAACGGATGTAAATCTGATTTAAGAAATAGATTTTTTTACTTATTACTTTTCTTCTTGCCTGCGAACAGTTATCAGAGAGGAATGATTCGCTTTATGGTAAATTTCCTTACTTCCTATGTGGATCGGCTTCAGAATACAATTCCAGAATCCCTTACCGTATCCAGAGTATATCTCGGTTGCTCCTGGATAGGCGTCGAATTGTCTAACGGAGACTACGGAATCGCAGCAAAGCAGGAAGGGGACTACTCGACTGTCCACCTCAAGGGAATGCTTCTGCGTGATATCCCGACTCTCCTATTTGCATCAAACCCTGCTGCTGCCGCGGCAGCATGTGCCGCAATCAACGCCTATTGCAACACGCCAAGCCGCACTGCGCCCTATCAGGTTTCTCCCAATGTCCGGTGCGTCTCTCCTGAGGAGGTAAAAGACCGTACCGTAGCCGTGATAGGATATATGAAAGGAATTATTTCCTATGCGGAACAATCCGGTGCGTCCAGAGTTTATGCCTTTGACTTGCGTCCTCTTGAAAATGCTCTTCCGCCGGAGCGCGAGCCGGAAATTCTTCCCTCCTGCGACGTGGTTATCATCACCGGAATGACTCTAATGAATAGGACCTACAGCGATATTGTATCGTGGTCCGGTCATGCCTTGAAAATTCTTCTTGGTCCTTCTGTTCCCCTGTTTCCCTTTCTTCCCGGCATCCACCGGCTGTATGGCTTCTCTGTAATCCGTCCTGCTGCCTTTGAGAGTGAAAACTCGGATCATCCCGGATTTCCCATGCAGTACTGCCGTCCATTCTGCGCCGAGGCACAAAAAGAAGCACAATAAAATATTCGAATATCCGAATCCTACCTCCCTCATTTCGCTCTACAATTATTTGTATTGCGCAGTGTACGCTGTGCGCAGAATGCATAGTTAGAGCCTTGCAAATACTAGATTCCAATACTAAAATAATATTGGTTTTTATATTGGTTCTATAGTTGCATTCGGCAAATATCCTATTTGCATAATTTGCTAACCTTTCTGAGAAATATACAATTTGCAGGAATCTTTTCATTTTACGTTCAAAAAATTTCAAAGTTATGGAATCTGAAAATTCTTTTAATTTATTAGCTGGAAGGCTCTCAAATTCATTCAGCTATAACGACTTTAGCTCTTTATCTTTGAGCAGGAAAACCCTTCTCAATGAGATATTAGAGCAGCGTCCTTTTATTTCCCTTAGCAATGCTGTCTATGAAATACTTTTGCAAGAAATTGTTAGCTTTCGGCTACGTCCCGGAGAAGCCGTTTCGATTCGAAAAATTGCAGATTCGCTGGAAGTAAGCCGTTCCCCAGTAAAGACAGCTATTGAGAATCTTGCCGCAAATGACTACTACAAAGAGCTATTGAAAGCCATGTGCGATCAGCTGAAGGAGTGGGGCGCAAAACCGTTCATTTTCCCGGCAATGGGAAGTCATGCAGGAGCTACCGCTGAAGGGCAGAAAAATCACCTGGCGCAGTTCGGTATCTGTGAGGAATACCTTGGCGTTCCCGTAAAGTCCACGATGGAAGTGGTTACCGTTGCAACCCTTGATGATGATTTTCCCGTTTACTGCGATAAAAATGCGTATGAAGCAGACGGCATAGTAATATTCAATAAAATAAAGCCGCATACGCATTTCAAGTACACACATGAATCGGGTCTCCTGAAAATGATTTGCATCGGAATTGGAAAACATAAAGGTGCAGCTACCTTCCATTCCCGCGGATATGATGATTTTGGCCCCAATATGGTAAAGGTTTCAAAGGCTTTCTTAGAGCATGTGAATGTCGTTTTCTCCGTCGGCATGGTCCAGAGTCCAAGCGATAAAATTAGCCATCTTGAAGTGATCCCGACCGATAAGTTCTTTGAACGGGATGCCGCATTGCAGAAAATTGCAAAACAGGAAACCCCTGGACTAAAACTTCCAAAAATTGACGTTCTGATTGTAGATGAGATGGGTAAAGAAATAAGCGGAAACGGGATGGATCCGAACGTCATCGGCAGGACTGAACGTCCAAACCAGGCGCTGGCTTTCCAGAAAATCTGCCCTTATATTGAAAATCTTGTCGTTCTTGATATTACCGAACCTGCGCATGGCAACGCTACCGGGTTAGGATGTGCAGATATAATCAGCTACCGTTTTGTTAACAAAATTGATTTTGCTTCCACCTACACAAACATCATTACGGCAAAGTCCTTCAATGTTGGCAAAATGCCAGTCTACGCAAACAGTGACAAAGATGCAATTGAAATGGCCATGGCCCATGCATTTTTGAAAGATCCGAACAGTGCTAAGGTCGTTCGCATTAAGAATACCTTAAAGCTTGAGGAAATTGAATGTTCTGTGTCTTGCTTAGATGAAATTGCCAAACACGACGACATGGAAGTAATTTCCGAGCCTTATTCATGGAAGTTTAATGAAAACGACGATTTATGGTAATCAGCGCACGCATTGGAAGAGCGAAACTCTTTTAGAATGATTTTCCGATTGTTATGAACTCGTGGCTGAAATTGTAGCGATCGTTAATGGAAGTTATCTGTTCATTATTTATTCTGGCAATTCCAGCCAATTAATTCATTGTTTTGTAGCATTTTTCATGTCTCTATAACTGATTATTTCTAATGCTAAGGAGTGTGTACAATGAAGATTGTAATGTATGGATCCGGTGCTGCAGGGAGCGTATTTGCGTCCTATCTGAAAAACGGCGGAGCCGATATGATTCTTA
>OMTF01000052.1 GCA_900313925.1 uncultured Eubacteriales bacterium
CGTCACAGTCTCTTGAGGGAAAGTATAACCTGACCATCGAAATGGAAACAGGCGTTGGCAAGACCTATACCTACATCAAAACCATGTACGAGCTGAACAAGGCGTATGGCTGGACGAAGTTTATCGTGGTCGTGCCGAGCATTGCCATCCGCGAGGGCGTGTACAAGTCGTTTCAGGTGACGCAGGATCACTTTGCCGAGGAGTACGGGAAGAAAATCCGCTTCTTCATCTACAACTCCTCTCAGCTTACTGAGATCGACCGCTTCGCGTCGGACAGCTCTATCAACGTGATGATCATCAACTCGCAGGCATTCAACGCCCGTGGAAAGGACGCGCGCCGCATTTATATGAAGCTCGACGAGTTCCGTTCCCGCCGCCCGATTGACATCATCGCCAAGACGAATCCGGTTCTGATTATCGACGAGCCTCAGTCCGTTGAAGGCAAGCAGACAAAGGAGCGTTTGAAGGAATTTCATCCGCTGCTGACGCTGCGTTATTCCGCCACGCCGAGGGAGTACTACAACCTGATTTACCGTCTTGACGCGATGGACGCCTACAATAAGAAGCTCGTCAAGAAGATCGCTGTCAAAGGTATCACGGAGAGCGGAACGACGGCTACGGAGAGCTTCGTTTATCTGGAAGGACTGAATCTTTCAAAATCCGCTCCGACTGCGACAATCCAGTTCGACTGCAAGCGCGCGTCCGGAATCAAGCCAATGAGCGCCACTGTGACGGAAGGATACAACCTCTTCGACCATTCCGGCGAGCTGCCCGAGTACCGGGACGGCTTCGTTGTCAAGCGCATCGACGGCAGAGACGACTCCATCGAGTTCATCAACGGCATCAAGCTTTACGCCGGAGACGTGATTGGCAAGGTGGACGAAAACCAGTTGCGACGCATCCAGATACGGGAGACCATTCTCTCCCACATCGAGCGTGAGCGGGAACTGTTCAATAAGGGCATTAAGGTGCTATCTCTGTTCTTTATCGACGAGGTGGACCACTACCGTGTATACGACAAGAACGGGCAGCCGCAGAACGGTATCTTTGCCGATATGTTCGAGCAGGAATATGCCGACGTGGTCGGGAACTTGCAGCGGGAGTTCGGCGACGACGAGTACATGCAGTACCTTGCGTCTATTCCTGTAGAGAAAACGCATGCGGGCTACTTCTCCATTGACAAGAAGGGACACATGATCAACAGTAAGGTTGGCAGGAAGGAAACGACCTCCGACGATATCGACGCATACGACCTGATCATGAAAAACAAGGAGTTGCTGCTCGACTGCGATCCGAAGCGTTCGCCCGTGCGGTTCATTTTCTCACATTCCGCGCTGCGCGAAGGTTGGGACAATCCTAACGTGTTTCAGATTTGCACGCTCAAGTCCTCTTCAAGTGAGATCCGCAAGCGGCAGGAAGTCGGGCGAGGTATGCGCCTTTCCGTCAACCAGGACGGCGAGCGCATGGACGCGGGAGTTCTCGGAAACGATGTGCAGAACGTCAACGTGCTGACCGTAATTGCGTCTGAAAGTTACGAGAGCTTCGCCAAGGGACTCCAGTCCGAGATTGCCGAGGATATCGCAGATCGTCCTCGTGCTGTAACGAGAGACCTGTTCCTGAACCGTGTTGTCACGGACGATCACGGCAACGAGATGGTTATCGATTCCGATACGGCGTCGGCAATCATGTACGAAATGACCGTGAACCGCTATGTTGACCGCAAAGGCGTTCTCACAGACAAGTATTACGAGGACAAGGCCAACGGCGATCTAAAGATGGCTGAGGAAGTCAAAGGATTCGAGGCGGCAGTCGTAGATATTGTTGACTCTATCTATGACGCCAAGGCAATGACACCTGAAAATGCCCGCAGCAACAATGTGGAGCTCAAGGTGGATGAGGAAAAACTGAACAGTAAGGAGTTTAAGGCTCTCTGGTCACGGATCAATGCGAAATCCGTTTATGTGGTGGATTTTGATACCGATGAGCTTGTCCGCAAATCCATCGCAGCCCTCGACAGCAAGCTGCGCGTGGCGAAGATTTATTTCAAGATTGAATCCGGCTCGATGGCGGAGATCAAATCGAAGGAGCAGCTGCGATCCGGTCAGGCATTTGTTCGGGAGGCTTCATCTACCTTTGGAGCAAAGCAGGCGATCGTGGCCAGCAAGAGCGTAACGTATGATCTTGTCGGGAGGATTGTGGAATCTACTGGGCTTACCCGGAAGGCTGTCATTCAGATTCTGACCGGCATTAATAAGACTACATTTGACCAGTTCAAGTACAATCCGGAGGAGTTTATCCTCAAGGCATCGCAGCTGATCAATGACGAAAAAGCGACTGCAATTATCGAGCACATCACCTACAGTGTGATGGACGACCACTACGGTACAGACGTGTTCACCGAACCGACCATCAAGGGCAAGCTTGGCACAAACGCCATGAAAGCTAAGAAGCACCTGTACGATCATATCGTCTACGACTCGACGAACGAGCGCGACTTCGCATCGCAGCTCGATACGAGTACGGATGTTGCAGTCTACGTGAAGCTGCCGGATGGATTCTACATTTCCACTCCGGTTGGGCATTACAATCCAGACTGGGCGATTGCCTTCTATGAAGGTAGCGTCAAGCACATTTATTTTGTAGCCGAGACGAAAGGCTCCATGTCGTCAATGCAACTCAGGCTGATTGAGGAGTCCAAGATTCACTGCGCTCGAGAGCATTTCAAGGCAATCTCCAGCGATAAAGTTGTTTACGATGTGGTTGACAGCTATAAGTCGCTGATGGAAAAGGTAATGAAGTGAGGGTGTGGATATGGCAGCGCATGGAAAGAATATACAGTTGTATTTGATGGACGGAGATGCCAGCGGACGTATTAAGTGCTCCCTTGCTAACTGGACTGGCGTGGCATATAAGATCCCTCGGATTGAGTTGGATAAGTGCAAGGACCGTGAAGACCTTAAGCAGAGCGGTGTGTACTTCCTTTTCGGGAAATCTGACGAAACCGAAAAGGAAGTAGTCTACATCGGGCAGGCAGGCGCACGTAAAAATGGTGAAGGCATTCTGAACCGTTTGATGGAGCACAAGCGTAATCCGGAGAAGGACTATTGGACGGAGGCGGTTGTCTTCACCACCTCCAACAACTCCTTAGGACCTACAGAGATAAGTTACCTTGAAAATCGATTCTGTAATCTCGCTATTGAAGCAAACCGTTATGAAGTGAAGAACGGCAATGATCCGAACCACGGGAATATCACCGAGGAGAAGGAAAGCGAGATGGAGGAATTCATCGACTACGCAAAGGTGATTATGGGAACGCTTGGACACAAGGTCTTTGAGCCCGTCAAAAAGCCAGCTGTCCAGAAATCAGACAATACGGCGAACACTGTCAGTGATGAAATCGTGAATCTTCATTTGGAACGAACAATAAAGAATGTCGGTAAAGTCGAGGCCAACGGATCGCAGACTTCAGAAGGATTTGTGGTTTTCAAGAACAGCCACATTGCGACTGTCGATGATGACACGATTCCAGATGTAATAAAAGAACGTCGGAAGAACGCATCCGTTGATGAGCAGGGCATTCTTCAGGAAGACATGCTGTTCACGAGCCCGTCTTATGCAGCAATGTTTGTTATCGGCAAGAGTGCTAATGGACTTACGAGTTGGAAGGATGAACACGGAAAGACACTCAAGTCTCTCGAATCTACTGACAGCGCCGATTAAACTTTTCAACGATAGCCATACTTTTTAACGATTGCAGATTGGGGGTGTCGCTTTTGACTACAGCAGCCACAAAATCATATCAGTACAGGGCCACAGACGCGCTCCCGCTCTACGCCCTGAAACGCAGAAAAGCCCAGAAACAGCGCGGTTTCCGGGCTAAAAGCACATACGGGCATTGTATCAAAGATGAGGTCTTAATAGATACGGCGCGAGTGTCGGGATTAGATGTCATGCACAGCTTGAATCTTTTAACGATGGGTGTCGCAGAAAATACGGAAATGGGGTGTTTAAACACATGAGTGAATACAAGCCGCCGTTCCACACGACGGACAAGATTACCAACTTAGTTGCCGCTATCAGTGAGCAGATCGGCAGGATTAAAGTGCTCTCGCATGGCAATCTGAACCCGCACCTCAGAAAAGAAAACAGAATACGGACAATTCATTCGTCGCTTGCCATCGAGCATAATTCACTTTCTCTTGAACAAGTTACGGCTATCGTCGATGGAAAGCATATCCTTGGGAACCCGAATGAAATCCGGGAAGTGAAGAATGCCTACGACACATACGAGATGATGCTTTCTCTTGATCCCTATTCTGTGAAAGATTTGCTGAAGGCTCATAAGATGATGATGGAAGGCTTGATTCCGGAGAATGGGAAATTCCGCTCCGGAGGGGTAGGCGTGTTTGATGGAGATGTAGTCGTCCATATGGCTCCCCCTGCAAGACTTGTACCTGGAGAAATTCAGGATCTGTTCGACTGGTACAAATCCTCCGAAATCCACCCGCTGATCCGTAGTGCGATCTTTCATTATGAGTTCGAATTTATCCATCCTTTTGCAGACGGGAATGGGCGTATGGGCAGGATGTGGCATAGTCTGCTTCTTGGCAAGTGGAATGAGATATTTTATTGGCTGCCGATAGAAGAGCTGATTCGTTCACGGCAGCAGGAGTATTATAACGCTCTCGGCAAGTCAGACAGGGAATCTGATAGCAGTGCATTTGTCGAGCTCATGCTGGAAATCATCCTTGATACTTTGAAAGAAACGACGGTTGTAGGAAATACCGACGAAACGGTTAAGAAGACAAATCCTTCAGTGCAGAAACTGCTTGATGTTCTCGGTGACGAGGAATTGTCCGCCACTCAAATCATGGAGAGACTTGGCCTTTCTCACAAGCCGACATTTCGCAAGAACTATCTGAATCCGGCATTAGCACAAGGGGTTATCGAAATGACAATTCCCGACAAGCCTAACAGCCGAAATCAGAAGTACAGAAGAAGACAACTTGATCGCTGACCGACCAAGATAAGCGACCAAGATACCGACCAAGTTAAGGGCATATAGGGTTGAGACCGTAATGGGGCGATACGCCGGACTGCGGGGGAGTGGGTTGAGACGATGGCCTCCCTCCTGCCACCATATTATAGGTAGAGAAAGCGCATGGACAAGTTTCCGCAAACGGAGAGCACCTGTAAAAACGCCGTTTTTCGGCTTTGAGCAGTTTCCACGTACGGACGGGAAATGTGGACATTCAGGTGCCCCACTCAAGCCACATCGAGACTGTCGTTCTTTTGTCCCAACGCCGACCGGACACCACCTGTCCGGCAGATAAATGCGAGGCGATTCTGGATGCATTCGGGTATTTCAGAATGATTTAACGGAAGGGGCAGGAAGATAACATGAACAATTCCATTGCGGTGCTGGATCAGGTCGTTTCTGGTAATCAAATATTTCGGGTAGTTGTCTTTGATGCTTTCAAGCGGCCGGTACTCTCGATCCTCTGTGCTGACGCTGTCCATGATTGTCGTCGCCACCTGAATATAAGAATAATCCACATTGTTTCGGCTCAGTATGAAGTCGCATTCCAGCTTTCCGATTCTGCCGACACTGATATCGTAGCCCTTGGACCTGGCATAGGTATAAACGACATTTTCAAGTGCAGGGCCATAATTGATACGCTTATCCGTATTCATGGCAAAGTAAAATCCAAGATCGGCAAGATAGTATTTTTGTTCCCCGGAAATAGACCTTCGTGATTTCAGATCAAACCTTTGGCAGGGGTAAATGATTTTTGCCTCCTCCAAAATGTGAATATAACGGTTAAGGGTTTCTCTGCGAATCGGACATCCGTATTTTTTCAAATCAGCCAGGATATTTGTCAGACTCATAGTTGCGCCAAAGTTATTGATGATATAACGCTGAACGGTTTCGAAGACGGAAACCTTACGGATTTTCACCCTCTTACGAATATCCTTCTGAAAAATCTCCTTAATTACACCCTGAATATATGCCCGCTTATCAGCACCATCATATGACAGGGCTTTCGGAAAACCGCCTTTAGCAAGATACAGATCAAATTCCGCGGTCAGATCCGGCAAGATCGTTTTCCCCAAAAACGTTTTCATACCGAGATATTCGGCAAAACTGAGTGTAAAAACCTCAAACTCCAGATAACGGCCAGTCAGCTTTGTAGCGAGTTCGCCGCTCAAAAGATACGAGTTGGATCCGGTGATGAAGATCGAGTATTCTTCTTCCTCACGGTACCCATTGATCACTTCCTCAAAGTCACTGACATTCTGAATCTCATCGATAAACAGATATTTGGTGCCTTGCACTGCAGCAGATCGCTGCTCGATTAATGCATCAAGCTGTTCGGCAGTTTTTATGCTGCGGAATCCACGTTTTTCGAGATTCAGATAGATGATGTTTTCAGCATGAACGCCGTTTTCCTTTAGTTCAAGAGATATTGTTTCCATTAAACAGGATTTTCCGCATCGTCTGACACCGGTAATGACTTTGATGATACCAGTGTCGTGATAAAATCCTCTTATTTTTCTAAGGTAGTCTTCCCGTCGGTAAAGCCGCATTTGAACTCTGCCTCCACAATGGTGCCTTTCTTCAGTTTTCTTTGAGCCATCATAGCATCAGTATGCGTTATTTTCAAGTTAAGCCGGTAACTTTATAGAAAAATAGAAATATTACCTGTTTAACGCTCGTTTTATATTGGCAGACTGCAATTTCAAAGTGACATACCAAGTGCCACTTTAGATGGGTTCTATAATAAATGTTAGGGTAGAGATCTGGAGAACACTCCAGATCTCTACCCCAACATTTGACAAAGAACCTAAGATGTTTTATTTATCCGTTGCTTTTCTCCTTCTGATGATGCCGAATGCGCTTCCTGCCGCGGCCAACATCAGGACGATCCAGAGGGCCGTCAGGCTTAAGTCGCCGGTCTGCGGATTGCTTGAATCCGGCTTCGACGTATTACCGCTGTCCGGATCCGTCGTTCCGGTCGCCGCAATTTCGGCTTTTTCGACGTATCCGCACTTGGAGCAGATGCGCTGTTTTTCGCCCTTTGCCTTCGCGGTTGGCTGCTTCGTGACGGTCCAATCGCCGAACGTACACTCCTCGGTTTCCTTGTAGCCGCAGACGGTGCACTCATGCGTGTGGCTGCCGGTGTGGACCCATGGAGTGAACTGATGTGGTTCCCATTTGGCATAAAGCTTGAGATCCTTTGTTACCGGCGCATTAAAGTCATACTGATTCCCATCGGTGCATTCTTCATCGGTAAACCAGCCGAGGAAATGATACCCTTCCCGCGTCGGATCCTCCGGCTTCGCCAATTTCTGACCATATTCCACGGTCTGATCCGATATGTCCGTCCCGGATGCGCCGATGTCGAATGTAACGGTATAGTGATCGATTGTCCACTTCGCGTAAAGTGTCAGATCGTCGGTGACCGCCTGATCGAAATCATAGGCCTGGCTGCAGGCGGCATCCGTATACCATCCTGAAAGAGAATAACCGGTATTCACCGGATCCTGCGGCTTAACCGCCTTCTCTCCGTTCTTCACGGTCTGAGGTTCCACCGCGATGCCGCCATTTGCTTCGAAAGAAACCGTCCAGCGGACATCGAAGTCGAATTCTCCATAGGTCTGGGTGTCGTTCCACTCATATCTCGTTTTCGGTGAAATCGTGAATTCATCGGCCGGAGAAAGGCGATATCGAACCGGTTCCTTGATTTCTTCCGGTTTTTTGCCTGTCCATTTTACCGCGGCATTTCCCGTATCCTCTGCCCGACCGTCAGCAATGACATGCCCTCCCGTAAGGTGCAGCTGGTTCGTTGCCAGTACGGCGATCTGACCTTCCGGAGCGCCTATATAGGTCGTCTCGTTGTTATTGGTGTGCATCTGCGCGAACCATTCTTCGATTTCACCGCCGTTCACTTCGGCGTTTACCGTACCACCGCTGATAGAGAGATTTCCGGTATTATCATCGGCTTCCACCGTTGTATTATTGCGTACAACTTTCACCCGCACCCCGGTAAGGATCGCGACATTGCCCGGAGTAGCCGTGTTGACAGTACCGCCGCTGATCGCGATGGAAGTGTTGGCGTGCATTGCAGGACCGATGCCCCCTTCACAGGACGCATCTACTGTTCCCCCGGAAATGGTGATATTCCCTGGAGAAATCGTGATCGCATCATTTTTATAGTCGACACCGCCCACCGAGATACCGCAGTATCCTCCCTTGGCCGTTACCTGGCAATTATCGGTGATGGTCAGTTTCCCTGTGCCGGTCTCACCGACTTTGATGCCATTTCGCGTGCCGGCCGCGGATACCGCCGCATCGCCGGATATCTTCATCTGCGACTCGGAATGGATCCCGGTACCGCCGCCTGTCGCAACAGCATTGACGGTGCCCTTTGAGATGGTCAGTTCTTCTTTCGCGGTCAGGGCGTACGCATTTCCCGAAGCGGAGGCATCGACCGTTCCTTTTCCACTGATGACAGCTGTTACCGTCGATATTCCGTGTCCGGTTCCAGAACCGCTGCCTTTGAGCGTCGCATGGTCCGCATAGAAATACAGATTCGTCGCTCCGATGCCGATGGCGCCGGCCCCGACAGTCCCGGTACCGGTAACATTTCCGGAATCAGACGAGATGATTAAACTTTTACAGCCGATCCCCCAGGCCCCTTCTGCATCGACCACGGCTCCCCCTTCGACCGTAATGGTGTTGGCAGCCATAATTCCCTGAGAACCGCCGGCCGTGGTGGAGGATAGATTCCCCCCGTGGATCGTCAATGAATCTGCGCAAAAAAGTCCACAGGCCCCCCAATCGTCCGTCACATTCACAGCAAGAGAATCATTCTCCGAGTCAGGATCTCCGTCTTCGATCCGGAACTCTCCCGAGGCGTAAAGGATCATCCCATACTCACTGGCGGAAATGTTGTTTTCCCCGCTGTACCGGATCGTGATCGGCGCGCCGGATACCATGATCCCGATTACGACGTCAGAACTGTTCATCTGAACATTTTTCAGTTCCAGGACGTATTTCCCATCTTCCAGGAACAAATGATAATTATAATTCCCCCTCCGCGACGTCCGCATCCGTCGCTTCTTCAAGCGAATAAGTGCTCGCCGTGGTGTTTTCCTTCCAGTAATTAGTATCCCCGTCTTCGATGGATAGGGAAATAGAATTATTCACTGAAATGCTGGGAATATCCGCCGCATGCGCTGCCATCGGATGCGTGACAAAGGCCATCGCAAGCATCAGCATCGCTAAAAGCCACGATGCACATTTCTTTCCTCTTATATTCCGTTTCATCAGCAGCCTCCTGATCCGGCGCTCCTTGTTGCCGGAGTTCACTCTGTTCGAATTCATCCATGTTTTTGCGAGTAGAATATAGTATATCACAACTATCTATCATGAGCACTCGGGCCTGTATCTTTTTCTGTATAAAGTTCTTTGCTGTCAAGACATATGTTACACATTCGAAATGGAGAAGTAATCTGGCACAACCTGGTTGAGACTTCTGAATTTCAATACTGTCTTGGCTGTGCTGTTGTATCGTCTTTCATGTTTCTCTACCTGTCTGACCAACTCCTTTTCGCTGGTGAATGCCTTCCTCCCGTACAGGATCTTCCCGTCTTCCCGGTGGCTTCGCTCCACCTTCCCGTTCTGCCAGGGCGAATATGGCCGGGTATGGTGGATCATCATCTCCAGTTCCTTCGCCGCCAGTTCGAACGCGGACTCCTTGTCCGTCTTGTCCGGGTCATGCACGAATTCCGAGCCGTTGTCCACCTGGATCTGATGGATCCTCAACCCCATCCTCCCCGGCAGCGTCTTCAGAAACTTTGCCGTCTCATATGTGCTCTTCTCCTTCACGATCGTCAGCGCCCGTTTCCGGCTGTACTCGTCGATCGCCGTGATCTGGTAATAGCGGTCTCCATAGGTGGGAAAACGTATACACTCTTCCGGCACGTACTTGATGTCCACCTGCACTTTGTCCCCCGGAAACTTCCCGTCCTTCCCCTCGTACCGGGTATAGCTCTTGCGGTGGATCTCCGGCTTCCGATAACCGTTTTTGCGGATCTGCCTGCACATACTTTCGAAACTGCGGGTATAACCCTGGCTCAGGCAGCGTACATAGACTGCCGCCATTCCGTAGATGCCGTTGCGACGCATCCTATTCCGAATCAGTTCCAGCTCCTTCCCGGTATGCGCCGTGGGGCTGTGGTGAGGCCGGCGGGATCTCAGTGCCAGGCTGCGGGCGTATTCGCACATTCTCTGGCGGCAGATCATTTCCTGATTTATTCTGGGCATGGGAGAGTCTCCTTTGATATGGGTTGAATAGCTCACAACCATTGTATCAAAGCCTCTCCCTTTTCCTTCCCGCCGTTCATCTTAACAGACTGCCTTCCTGTGACGGTCAACTTTGTAATATATGTCTTAGCACACTACATGTCGTGGACACCGAAACCCTCTCCCCTGAAGGCATTGACAAACGCCTCGAGGAGCTGCAGAAGGAACTCATCGAAAAGGCGAACGACAAACAGAACTACGACGCCATCGCAGACGAGATCTTCCGCCTGCGCAGCCAGAAGCAACAGTCCCTGATGAACGCGGAGGTGCAAAAGGAAAATCTGAAGCGTGTCAAGGAGCTGCAGGACTTCATCGCCTCGCAATCAACCGAAATCACCGAGTTTGACGAAGCCCTCGTCAGAAGGCTGATCGATAAAATCACCGTCTTCGCTGATCATTTCACGGTGGAATTCAAGTCCGGCGTACCCTTAAGGGCGACTACGGCATATGGCAGTATTCTTCCAAGGGTTCTATTGACGGCATTAGTGGTAATGTGGATATGGACTACGCCTATGTGGATTATCCTGCCATTATCCAGAACGGCGGCTTCAACGACTTTACAAAGTCTGCGTCTGATGACAGCAAGCCTGCCACTCCTGCTTCGGTCACTCCGGCAAAGACCGTAGATGAGCTGGCGCAGGAAGTTCTGGACGGCAAATGGGGAAACGGAACCGACCGCAAAGAGCGTCTCACCGCTGCTGGGTATGATTATTCTGCCGTGCAGGCAAAGGTCAATGCTCTGGTGATAAAGCAGGAATCTACTCCTGTTTATTACACTGTAAAAAGCGGAGATACCCTCTCCGGAATTGCCAAGAAATACGACACCACGGTTTCGGTGATCCAAAAGCTCAACCCGACGCTCATCAAAAACGTCAACCTCATTCTGACCGGCTGGAAGATCCGAGTGAAATAACTGAATATCCAATCTGCTATGCCTGCGAGTGTTCTTCGGAATGCCCGCAGGCTTTTTTT
>OMTF01000047.1 GCA_900313925.1 uncultured Eubacteriales bacterium
CTTGTTTTTTTACATATTTGAAGAAACCGAAGTCCATAAAAGGATGCGTAGGAAGGTGATGGGGCTCTGTCAATAGCGTCGGCATCGTGCTGGCTTCCGAGTACATAAAATCAAATTGCACACCGGACGCAATTTGATGTCTGCACTTTTTTATTCTCGCTTTTCTCTCGGATGCATTCCCGGTGATTTCAAAAACATCATATCCTATGCTGCGAAAAGCTTGAATCATCTTTCTTGGGCGCACCATTCTTGCCCTTGCTGCAGATGGATCAAGTTCATATGGCAGATAAAAAATACAGTGTTTCATTATGAAAACCGTCACTTTCTGATGCAGTAGAATAAGTTCTCAATCTTTTCAAAGCAGCGCCTATATTCATAGTTGTCTATCACAAAGCGTCTCCCTTGCTCGCCATAATCGAACCTCTTCTTTTCATTGATATAAAGATCAAAGATTGTATTGGCCAAAGCCCTTTCGTTCTTTCTTGGTACGACAACGCTTGTCTCTCCCGGTTTTGTCGCTTCCATCAGTCCCGGCACATCGGATACAATGATTGGACAGGCGCAGGCCTGAGCTTCCACAGCTGAGACGCCGAAGCTCTCAGAAGAAGAAGAAGAAGAAACGACCGCCAGATCCATATTAGCCCACTCTTTTGCAGCTTGCTCCTGTGAGATAAAGCCAAGCCAGGTGACAATATCGGAAATCTGTAGATCGTCCGCGATCTGCTTGAACGCCGCTTCGTCTGGGCCTTTTCCGGCAATGCGCACTCTCAAAGGTATCTCCGGATGTTCTTTCCTCACAATGGCGGCAGCCCTCAGTAAATAGTCGATCCCGTACTTGTAAGACAGCGCTTTTACAGTTCCGATCACAAAATCCCTGTCAGCACGATCTCGCTTGTCTGGAGAGAACAAATCCGTATCCACGCCGAATGGCGTTATCTCAAAATGTTTCTTCGTATATTTCGCCGCTTCGTCCGCCATGGCCTGACTGGTTGAAAACAGGTGCGGTGCTTTTCTCAGGCTGAATTCCAGCAGCGCCTTGTGGAGCGGGCTTTTGTTGGGAAAGTCGTAGATGTCTGAGCCCCACACCGAAACAATATAGTTCTTTAAACCGGCCAAGGCGGCAACTGTTCCGTAGCTTGTGGCATAATGGGCGTTGATGATATCCGGATGAATCTGTTTGACAAGCTTTCGTACCTTCCCCGATTTCAGAAGGTAGTTCAGCTTCTTTCTGTCGCTGGATTCCGCATCTGCACCACAGTCAACAAAATGTACCGTTGTACCTGCTAAATCCCCTCTTGTAAAAGAAACCACATGCACCTCATGGCCCTGCGATACAAAATAGCCGCACCATTTCACAATATGCGCACTGTTTGCCGGTGCAAGAAAACAAATCTTCATCGTTCCATAACCTCAAGAAATGTCCGCGCAAGCTTTGTATAATCACAATTCCGGATCACCCAGGCTTTTCCGCACTCGCCCATTCGGGTCCGCTTATCGGGAGTCATTTCCGCCAGCTTTCGCGCCGCCTCTGCGATCTCTTCCGCGTTGCCCGGCTGGATTGTGAGTCCGCACCCGGCTTCCTCCACATCGTTGTTTTTTGCTTCGACCCCATAAATAATGGGTTTCCCGGCCATCATGTAGTCATACACCTTGTTCATGGATACGCCGAAGCGATACAGCGAACATGGCTCCGCGCCGATATACAGAGCGTCACACGCTTCCAGGAAAGTGGGAACCTGTTTTTTCCCGATTGCCGGCAGAAAAGTCAGATTCGAGATCTTTTCTGCCTGTGCCCTTGCCTGAAGCCGCGCTTTTTCCGCGCCTTTGCCAACACAGAGGAAGGTAAACCGTTCGTCATCAATCAACAGTTTTGCCGCATCCAAGTAGTGATCCAGCGCATTGGAGAGCGCATGCCCGCCCAAATAGCCAATCACAAATTTCTTTTCCTGCTTCAAGCAGTTCAGGCAGACCGCATGCTCTTCCGGAAGCGCTTCCTCGTTTTCCCAGTCCTCCAGTGCGACACCGTTCGGGATGTGTGTGAATTTTTCCCGGCTCTGCATGCCGTGATGGATCATGTAATCCGCTTCGCCCGCGGTCACCGCAACGATTGCATCGGATTTGGACAGGGCGCTTCTTTCGCCCCGGGCCAACAGCCGGATAAACGGGTGCTTTTCATTCCAGCCCGCAAGCTCTATCAAGGTAAGAGGCCAGAGATCATGCGCTTCATGTATGTACTTGCAGCTGCGCTTCGCAATCTTTCTGATTCGCTGTGCCGGGTAAGTATCCAGCGGATAGGTCGAGGAGCTGATCACTACATCCGGCGCGAACTCTTTCACAATCTGCGGCGCTTTCCTAAACAGCTTGGAACAGAACTCAAACAGCGTGATCGCTCTTGCCGCGCCGTTTCCTTCATAGGTCCGCGTTTTGATCCACTGGAATTCCACACCGTCAATGGTCTGAATCTCAAAATCCCGGCTTACCTCCGGGTTCTTCTTGCGAAGATGGGAAAAGCTTGCTCCGATGATCCGCACACGGTGTCCCAGCTTTTGCCACTCCCGCGCGAAATAGTACGGGCGAAACTCCATCCCCATCGATAAAGAGCCCGCATAGTGATCAATGTATAAAATGTTCATCTATAGTCTTTCCCCAGTACTGCAAACACGGTTCGGAACATCGTCAGTATCTCTCGCAGGAAACGGAAGCGCCGCACGCTTTCCAGATTCCACACCATCTTGGCGGGCAGAACCTGCTCTATGTACACCTTATCAACATCGTCGGCCGCGTTCAGCAGCTGATCCTCATCCTTGTATCGAATGCTTGCTTCGCTCGTGATCCCTGCAGGCATCAGCAAGGTCGCATAGTATTCCGGTTTGTACTGCTCCACATACTTCACGGCCTCCGGACGTGTGCCAACAAAGCTCATGTCACCCTTGATCACGTCAAATACCTGCGGCAGCTCATCGAGCCGCAAATGCCGCAGCTTTGCGCCTATCTTCGTGATGCGGGCGTCATTCCCCACTGTCACCGCTGTGCCGATCTTGTCGGCGTTTGAGACCATCGTGCGGAATTTGTGAATCTTGAAATGCCGTCCGTAGGTTGTTACTCGCTCCTGTCGATAGAATACCGGGCCAGCCGAATCTTGCTTGATCAGAAGCGCGATCAAGGCCATCGGTGCTGCAAGAACAACAGACAAAACCGACGCCATGGCAAGATCAAAGATCCGTTTCAAAACGAGCTGGCCGCGTCTCTTGTTGAGGATTTCCCAATACGGTCTGACCTCATCCACACGCATAAATACAGGTAAGTCTTCCCACTTTCTTAATCCCATATCACCAATGCTCTTCCTTATCAGCACATTTATTCCAGCGCCGACTCCTGCGCCGATAGAATTATTTAACATGTCATCCAGTTCACAGTAACCAATTTGACCAAAGTACTGAGTTGCTTCAATCATTACAGAGAGAGCAGACCCGATTATCAAGCCTTTCCATCCGCCGATAAGTAAACCAAACGGGATGAAAAGAAGTATATTGAGTCTGATGTCCGTCCACATTCCATTTTGGTTTTCCCAGAACAAGCATTTAAAGATTGGTTCAGAGTGAACCGCGCGACCAATAACTGTCTGCGTTAGAATGAAGTAAAAATAACCCGCAACCAGAACCCACTTAACGTACTTCACACATAGCTTCCTTCAGCACCTCACACACATACCCCACATCCTCGTCGCTCAGCAGGGTATGCAGCGGCAGCGTGATCAGGTTTTGGTAATAGTCATAGCTGTTCGGATAGTCCGAACAGTCTTTCCCGTAGGCCGTCATCATCGGCAGCGGCTTATAGTGCACATTGGTCGCCACACCGCGCTCCGCCATTTTCTCAATGATACGGTTGCGCTGCTGTTCGTCGATGCCGGGGACGCGGATCAGGTACAGGTGATTGGAACTGTCCACATCGGCCGTATGATGGATCAGGTGAGAAATGCCCAATTCATCACACACGGCATCGTATTTCTTCATGATTTCCACGCGCCTCGCCAGCAGCGCGGGATAGCGGTCGAGCTGACGCAGGCCGATGGCCGCCATAATGTCCGTCATGTTGCACTTGTACCAAGGGCCGATGATGTCATACTCCCAGGCGCCGATCTTCGTCTTGGCCAGCGCATCCTTGTTCTGTCCGTGGAGAGACAGCATCTGATACATCTTGTAGATTTCCGCATTGTCGATACCGTCCAGCGGCAGCCAGGCGGAAGCGCCGCCCTCGGCGGTGGTGAAGTTCTTCACGGCGTGGAACGAGAACGACGTGAAATCAGCGATCGCACCGCAGTACTTCCGCTCGCCGTGGAAGACACGGGAAGCGCCGAGACTGTGCGCGCAGTCGGCAACCACAGCCACACGGCCGATGGCCTTCTGAATCCGGCTGCTTAACTCGCCGAGCGGCGTTCGGTCACTTTCGGCAGGCGTAAATAAGGAGCGCTTACGCTCAACGATTTCAAAGATCCGGTCATAATCGCAGACAATGCCGCCGAGATCAACCGGAATGATTGCCTTTGTTTTCTCGGTAATAGCCGCTTCCAGCGCCGCATAGTCCATTTCCGGCGCGTGAGTGACCGGGTCTCCGTCCTTCTGGATGTCCACAAACCGAACTGTGGCCCCGCAGTGTATCGCGGCTGAGGCACTGGCTGTGTAGGTGTAGGATGGCACGATCACCTCATCACCCGGCCCAACACCTAACAGGCGAAGATTCAATTCTTCGGCGGCTGTGGCAGAATTAAGGCAAACCACACGGTTTTCATATCTCTTTATGTTCTCCTGTGCGGTGCAGTCCACATCGACGCGCCCCGTCTCTATGTACGCGGCCAGGCGCCGCTCCAGCAGCTTCGTGCGCGGTCCTGTGGTGATCCAGCCGGAGCGCAGCGCCTCCGCGACCTCCGCGATTTCCAGCTCGCTGATATCCGGCGGACTGAAGGGTATGACTCTCTTCTCCATTTCGTTCTATCTCCCATCAGAAAAAACTAATATCTTCGTTGCCTGTAGCCCATGCTTTGCTGTTGTCCGGCATATCGGGGCCTTTCTCTAACGAAATCACGACTTTGTTACCTTTCGCCATCATGCGCTGCACAACATAGCGCGTTGTAAACGTAATTTCTGTTAAAGCAATACCATCTGGATAGTCTGTTTCCGATCCGTCAGGCAGCACCAGCACCACCGGCGACTGGATTTTTCTCAGCTCTGGATTCAGCTTGTACGTCATCGCACAGCCTCCTGACGTGCGGCAGCGGGCCACTTCATGCCGATGGCCGTCAGCGCGGTGATTTGCCCGTCGCTCAGCCTGTCCTGCTCACGCTTCATTTTGCTCAGCCATAGGTTGAGGTTATATCCGTTCGATGTCTGATAGCCGCGCGGCACCTTCAGATTTCCGTTGGCCTCGGAATAGGCCTTGGCCTCGTCGTACATTTCCTGCCAATGCTCGGCAAAGACCTCCCAGCGCATGCCGATGCGCTCCAAGTCCGCAATCTGCTGTGCGGTCAGCGTCCCCTTTTTGTACTGCCGCCGTTTCAAGCTGATCCACAGGCCCAGACGGTAGCCGTCCTTTGTCTTATAGCTAAACGGCACGTTCAGGTTTCCATGTTCCCGGCTGTACTGCAGCGCTGCCGCGTAGCCAATCTGCCAGCGGCCTTCATCCGCGTCCCAGGCCATACCGATCTTATCCAGACGGGCAATCTGCTCGTCTGTTATCTTTCCGCGGCCCTTGCCGCTTCGGTTGACACGCAGATGCGCGATCCAATAGCCCAGCTTGATCCCGTCGGGGCTTATGTAGCTTTTGGGAACGATCAAATGCCCATGCTCCCGGTAATACTCCGCTGCCGCCAGATAGTTGCGCTCCCACTGGTCGCTGATCACATCCCAGCTCATGCCGATCTCGTTGAGCCTATTGATACGCTCCTCGGTTACAATGCTGGTACGCTGATTCGCCCGGTATTGGCGCATCATGGTGATCCACATGCCAAGCGGGAAGCCTGTCTCGGTCACATATTTCGCCGGAACCAGCAGATCCCCAAAGCGTTCAAAATATGCTTTGGCCTCGAGATAGTTCTTCTCCCACACCTGATTGTGGTAGCTGTCCCAGACGATACCCAGCGCGTCGAGCTGTGCGATCTGCTCTTCGGTCAAAAAGCCGTTGGCCTTGCCGCTGTAGATCTTCCGCTGCACATTCAGCCAGTTGCCGAGCGAGAGGCCGGTTTCGGTCTTGTACTTGGCCGGAACCATCAGATCGCCGTGTTCGCGGTAATACTTCTTCGCCTCCGCCAGCATCAGATCCCATGAGCAGTTGAGCCGTCGCTCCAGCTCGGCAAACAGACGCTTGCAGTCCCGCGTCTCGTCGATGACGGAAAAACGCTCGTTGACGATGTTCTCGTACTGGCCAAGATAGCGGTAATAGGTGATGGCCGCCTGCATCTCCTGCTGGATCGTGCCGATGCTGTACAGGTTTTCAATATTCAGCACAATGTCGAAGATGACCGTGTCCTTTTTCGATCCGGCGGCCAGCGCGCGACCGATCTGCTGCTTGTAGATGATGGGCGAGACTGTGGGACGCAGCAAGATGACGCCACTCACGTCGTCCACGTGGACGCCCTCGTTGAGCATGTCGATGCAATAAAGCAGCTTCAAATGCTTGCTGTCGTCGGCCTTGAACTTGGCGAAAGCCTTGCTCGTCGCCGGGTCGTCGGCGTAGGCACGGTAGATATGCGGCTTGGGGTCAACTTTTTGAAACCACTCCGGCGCTTTGGCGATCATCTCGTCCATGTGTTCAGCGTTGGAGCAGAAGACCAGATATTTGCCGGACTTATCCGTCATGTGCCTGGCGAAAACCGTGTCCAGCCCCTCGGCGTTGGCCAGCTCGCGGCGCAGCGCCTCGAAATACTCCTCCGCAGCCTGGCGGGAGGCCTTGCTTTTCGCTGTCTGAATGCGCCGCTGGTATTTCTCCAGATCCTTCTGATAGGAGAAGATCGACAGCACATAGCGCGGCGGGTTGAGAATGCCGCGCACGATGGCCTCGCCCAGTGTCATCTGCGAGGCGATGTTGCTGTCGAAAAGTTCGTCGGCCATGTCACGCTGACGATCCAAATAGCGGATATTCGTCGCAGTCAAACCGAGGAGGGGAACCTGGGGGTATAGGCTTAGGAGACGTTGCACCCCTGCGCCCCACTGCTCCGCACCGCAACGGTGGAATTCGTCTAAAATGATGTAGTCCGGCTGTATGGCGGAAAGTTCTGCCTCGTTCATCAGCATCAGCCTGGCGTAGGTATAAAACTGAATATTCCCCGGCACATAGCCGCCAGCGGCGTCTCTCAGGTTTTCAAGCTGCGTCTGGAAGATGTACTCCGAAGGTGAAAGCCAGCAGACAGTCTTGCCCGGATGATCCTCGCAGAGCTTGAAGCCGATGAAGGATTTCCCAGTGCCGGTGGGGTGAATGATCGCGGCCTTTCCGGTCTCTGTGAGCATGGCAACAGCGGCGTCATAGGCTGTTTGATTATGCGGATATAAAGGAATCGCCACGTACCCACCTCCCGAAAATGAAAAAGCGCCAAGTCTGCATGACTAACAAACTTGGCGCATTAATGGCATGGGGATTAAGGTCTACCTTT
>OMTF01000022.1 GCA_900313925.1 uncultured Eubacteriales bacterium
AAAATTGTGCTGTCATAGTTGATGCCGATTACCGGTATACCGGTCTCGTTGGCTAACTGCTCCAAAGAATCATCATCGTAAGTGGTAATGATCATATCAGGCGCGAGAGCTACCAGCTCTTCGGGATAGGCGGTATAGCGAATACCTCCACCCTGACCAATAGTAGGAAGATCATCGAACTTTTCCCCATACACATGGGAATAGTCCTTATCCGTTCCATGCTCACCCTGTTCCAGCTCTTCCACGCCTACCACATAATCCAGTGCGCCAAGGTAGCTGACCAGGCGCAGACTCATGCAGCCCGTGCAAACAATGGAATCGATTTTTTCCGGAATTTCCACCTCTCTGCCTCGCATATCCGTAATAGTTCTGGTTCCGGACTCAGCACTGTCTTCTCCCTGGTTTTGCGTGCCGCAGGCTACCATGCTGAACATCATAAGCACAGCCAGAAACAAAGAAAGCAGTTGTTTTTTCATTGTCATATTCATTCCTTTCTATATACGATATTGAAGATATTCAATATCTATTTCGTATAGTAGTGAGTATAATCCCTGTCTGCAAGCTCCCTGGGGGGATATTTAGAGAAAAATTTGCCTGAGCCGTTACCTATTTGCAATTTGGCCTTATCTGCAT
The DNA here is from genome assembly GCA_900313925.1 of uncultured Eubacteriales bacterium. Taxonomy (GTDB): domain Bacteria; phylum Bacillota; class Clostridia; order Oscillospirales; family Oscillospiraceae; genus UBA2922. Next base: position 634 of record OMTF01000022.1, read on the forward strand.
TTGTCACATGTGCAATCATATAATCGCTATGCTCTACCATATATCGGTTGGGACGAACGATAGCAACCCGCTTGGGGACTATTTCCATTCCCGGCGGGTAAAACATACCGTCGAAACTGGGCGGTGTTAAGGTGGGACGGTCATAGGGATGGTAGGGTGGCAGTAGAGTGAGCGTCACCTCCGGGTGGCGCTCACTCTGCTGCTTTGACGCCCTTTGCCGCCATGCCATCAAAGCGTCCATACCGTCCTACAACAAAATCGGTCACGCCGTATTCGGTTATGTGGCGCTCGACCTCAGCAGACAGTTTCTCCAGCAGAGTGTCCGGGGCCTCACGATGTCCAATAAAAAACAGCACGACATAGTATCCCGCCTTGCCAATCTGCGATATATCGCTAATTCTATTTATATCACCGATACCGGTAAGGCATGGGCAAAGCAACTGCTTGAAAAGTATGGAATCGCAGATTGGAAGCAGGGGTAGAAGCATATGAACAACCTGCTTGAGCGCACCAGCGAAAGCTGGGTGCGGTACGATGATTACGAATGGAAAGAGGGCAAAGACGGGGTGCTGTACCTGACACCGGCGGCAAAGGCAAAGCCGGATATTTTCGACCCACTCAAGGACGCCGAGACGCTGGTGCTGGACGCCCTCAACATAGGCCGGATGTGTATGAGCAAAAAACCGGACGAGGAAATTCGGAAAGCGATTTTACAGTTTGCTCTCCACTACGGTCTGCTGGGTCTGATGACCGCCTTGCCCACCACGCCGAACTTCATGGAGTATGAGGCGGTGTACCTCCCCAAAAATCATTTTATCAGGGAAGAATCCATGAAGACTGCGGACTATCTGGCACTGTTTTTTCCCTTTGAGACACCGGATGTTGTCAAGCGCGGCATTGAGTCCATGTGGAACATAGACGGCGACCGGGCGATGATAGCCCTTGCCATGGCCATGAGCGACAAGCCGATGGCGGTCAATATGGTGTTTCAGCGGAGCTACGCCGAGCGGTATGAATGGCTCAAGCAGCAGTTTACCGATTGGGTGTTTACCTTCACCACCAGCGTTCTCTATTATGAGGACTACGATGTGATCGACGAGGATACCCGCAACCTCTACCGACAGAGCATGGCGGCGTTTGACGGTATTGCGCCCACCTACCATATCGCCCTTCTGGATAAGCCGACGATCATTTGGGACTTCCATTCGCTCCTGCTGGGCATCCAGATGATGTTCAGTTTCATGCTGACGGATGACGCAAAGCCCCTGCGCCTGTGTAAACACTGCACAAAAGTCTTAATCCACCCTTTACATAGTACATCTTGAGCTGCCGATTTGGATACTTCACCATCATTTTGCGCAGCGCAGCGCTGCCATATCCTTTTGCCCGATCACCGCCTTCGATGGCAAGAAAATAGATATACCCGCACACGTCGTTTTTCAGCAGAACAGTAAATCCAATTGGATTTCCAGCGGCATAAATTCCAAGTACATCCGTTTCTGTATCTGCCGCAAAAGAAAATATTTCCTCAAAGCTCATCCATTCCAGCGGAGGAAATGCCTCCTTGTTTTATTTACAAATAAATCTATTTCTTTATTTTCCGGTTTTAATTCGATTAGCTCTATATTCAATTTTCTGCCCTACCCTATTATTATTTTTTTCGTCCTACTTGTCGTCGTGCACTTGCAGCAAAAGAGCGCCCTATCTATGTTTTCAAAGCAGAATTTTCCTTAAGTACCCCTTGCGAAGCGGTACGTTCGTCTTACGTTAAACTGCGCAAGATGTAAAAGAGTTCGACTATATATAATTAGTATCCCCGTAAGGCAGGATATCTATTCTACACGGCGTTTTCCTGTGCCCATGAACTTTTTCATAGAGCAAATACAGGCGGAACAAAAATACTGTGTTATTGGTTTTCAGTCACTTTATAATTTATTTCGTGCATCCGAATTATCAATGCTAGACGCTGGAACCATAACGAAACATTTCCGGAACGCTGCAGGCAGACTTTGATCGATACGAAAGATCCTATGGGAAATTCAGCGGTATGACACGGTAACAATAATCGCTGCCTTTCTGTAAGGCAGCGAAAGTACCCAGTGTTCATCGGAAAAACTCGCTTCTTCGGTGAGGTTCCATCAACTATGCTGCGGAACCGGACAGCGACAGAGAATTGGAGTATGCGTCGAATAATTTATAGTTTCTCTAGAATGTTGTCGTAAACTTCTTGCACTGTATGCGAGGCAAGCTCCATCTCAAAGTCAAACTGTATCTTTTTCAATGAGCTGTTTAAGGCATTATGAATATTTCTTCCGACCGGGCACTTCGGGCTAGGATTTTCATGAAAGCGGAACAGTTCCTCTTCACTGTTGGTTTCTACAGCCTTGTAAATGTCAAGATAAGTAATTTCGGATAGCGGGCGATTGATGGTTATTCCACCTGGGCCGCGCTTCACTTCAATAATCCCAGCATCTTGCAACATCAGCATAATATTCCGGATAATAACCGGATTGCTCCCGATGCTTCCGGCAAGAAATTTACTTGTAATTTTCTGTTTGCCTTTAAAATATTCCGTTGCTGCCAAAATGTGTATTGCGATCGTAAACTTCGTCGAAATCTGCATTTTTTCTTCCTCGCTCTTTTTGCCGCAGTTTCCGTAGTTCCTTCCATTTGCAGAATGTGCAATTGAATTTGAAGGCTTCAAGGTTGTACGTGCTTCCCAGGTAAGCAACCGAAGAATTATCGTCAAATCCGTCTGCCTTTTTCTCTGTTACTGCTTTGCGACATTACTATATAAACCCTGCAGTTTTTCGTAAGAGGCAATGGTATATTTTGCCGGTAAAATTTACGTATATACCACAGGGAATCCAGCCCTTTGATTTTAATTTCCGTTTTTTACGCTTCCTGTCTATTTTATACCGCAGCTTTGTCCCCTTCTGCCCCACTATAACACTGATTATACTATATCACGTGTTTTCCTTCTGTGTTACGTTTTCGGCGTTTTGTGCGGTTAATATTCTTATTCACAATATATGCCTGTTCGTTTTCGACGATCTCCCTATCGTCCAAAGGACGGAAATAATGGTGTTATCAGTCCGTATATTTTAGAATTTCAGCCGGATTGCCAGCTACGACCGCGAAATCCGGAACGTCTTTTGTTACAACGCTTCCCGCTCCGATGACAGCTCCTTTTCCGATTGTTACGCCCTTTAAAATGCAGGCGTTGAAGCCAATCCAAGCTCCTTCTTTGATAAGGACCGGTTTCGACGCAATGTATGCATATTGCTGTCGACAATACTGCAGCCCCATGAAGTCATTACGTTGTCTTCAATTTCTATTCTATCCGCGCTGAAAATACGCGTGCCCTGATTAATAGCCACATAATCGCCAATTGTAATATTACCCGATGCAGCTACAAGCTCGCCGTTGATTACGCATTCCTTCCCGACTCTCAATTTTCCGGAAGGTGCTATTTTTGTATAATCAATGATTGAGCTTTCATCGATTACTATATTTTTATATCTGTATTCCTTTTCCTTCCATTGTTTTGCTTGTATCTTGCAACTGTTCTACAGCTTACTATGTATTTGAGCCTATCGTAGTATAGTTTCCATACCAATATCACAAAAAGGCCATTCCTTGCGGAATAATTCAAAAAATTTCCTGCAACATCGTGATTTTCTTTACAATTACCTGAGATTGATAAAGAAGAGCCCGACGAGGCATATTCCCACGCCCAGCAATTTATTCCATGTAAGCGGTTCATGGTATATCAAATAGCCGACGAAAATTAGTGCGACTGCGAGAAAGCTGCTTTGAACAATGGAGGCTGTGCTGACCTGCCAACCCGCTTTGTACGCATATATGAACCCAGTTTCCAAGCCTACTACAACCAGCCCCAGGGCAAAAGGAGCCCAGTTCAGCTTTCTGTACTCTCTCGCAAGGCTTGCGTTGCGATTAAGCATCATATACAGAAAAAGACTTGTGATTGCGCCGATTGCGTAGGTTACGGAAAGCGATGCAAGCGGATTCATTCCCTCCGGTACGGATTTTGCGCAGATTTGATAAATGACATTGCATAATACGACCATCACTATGGGCCAAATATAACTGAACATTCTGTATCTCTCCAGGATAAAATTTGGCCTGACTGTCGGCAGGTGCCCACCCGATTCAACACTTGTTCTTGCACGTATAAAGTTCGCAAGTATTCAAATGTCGATTGCAATGCTCCGTGCGTAACGAAGAACATCGTGTACATATTGCTATGTTATAATAACATAGTTCTTATACAGAAGGTTTATTTAATGTTCATTCATGAGACCCGCGAAAATTACAATCACTATCGTTACACGTTTAGATTGCTGTCCTGACAATCATGCAGCTATCTCGAGCTAGTACAATTCAGTTGCCAAGTGGTCATCGGAAGAGCTTCCTTGTGCGCTTGTTTCTTCTGGTATTCGATTCGCTGCAGCTGCTTTACCATAATTATTATGAAGCCAAGGCTTTATTTATATATTCTAGATTTCTTCCCACTGTTTTTCTACCGTAAAATGTGTCCGGTTCACTCCGCTAGAAGTTCTCTCCGCTTTCCCCGACATTATGCTGTCTGACAATTCTGTAACTTAAGCCCTCAAAGAATTATCGGGCTATAGAGGTAAAAATTACAAAGTGTTTGACAGAGCAGACGTGGGTAGCCGCATCCATAAGAAAACGCAACGAGAAAATCACCTTATTCACCGATCACTTCACCGTCACCTTTCGTTCAGGCGTAAGTGTCAATATCCGCGAATCAGAACTTTTCACGCGTAGCACGTATGGTAGATGAAAAGGGTTCTGTAGTCATCCTTAAAAATAATTCTCCCCGTTACTTACTGATAGAGTTCAGCAGTGCTGAGAAGGAGCAGACGGCAAGCGATGAGAATGTGCTTTCTGTTTCAAAACGCTTTATTGCAAAAAATCGGAAGGCATATGAGGAGCTTGCCAAATGATTGTCCTTTCTAAGGAACAAATCATCATGCTGCATTCGCAGCTCATTGCTGAAACCGGCGTGATAGATGGCATCCGCGACGAAGGAATGTCAGATTCCGCTCTGGCAGCTTCCTTTCAGTCATTTGAAGACACGGATGTTTATCCGTCCATCCTGCAAAAAGCAGCACGCCTCGCTTACGGTCTGGTTAAAAATCATGCTTTCATTGACGGCAATAAACGTATCGGGGCACATGCGATGTTGATCCCTCTTGAGCTGAACAAAATCGACTTGGAGTATACACAGGATGATCTCATGGAGTGGATTGCCTGTCATCAGCTCTGATTCCGTAATCAGTTTTTTGAACCGATATCCTCACAAACAGGAAGATGACTTTTTTCCGTAAACGGGAACTTATCCGACATCCATTCTTAAAGCTCGTGCCAC
>OMTF01000021.1 GCA_900313925.1 uncultured Eubacteriales bacterium
AAGGATTCGAACCCTCACAAACGGAGTCAGAGTCCGGTGTGCTACCATTACACAAATCCGCTATGCGCTTACCTATTATACAGATAAAGGCGGAATTGTCAAGGAAAAATAACCTCCCGCGGCGCTCACATCGGAGTGCAGAACAATCGTTCCGCAGAAGGTTCTCCGGCGGATAGGCAGGAGGAAAACGCATTACTTGTTCAGATAATTAATCAGAAGCTCCTGCAGAAGCTCATCCCGATCTACACGACAGATCAGACTTCTGGCATTGTTGTAGTTTGTAATATACGTCGGGTCCTCGGAGAGAATATATCCAACCAGCTGATTGATTGGGTTATACCCTTTCTCCTTGAGAGAATTGTATACGGATGTGAGGATCTCCCGCATCTCGATTTTACTGTCCAGTGCAGTAAATTTTCTTGTAGCGTCTTCCATGCGTAACCCTCCTTTACATGAGAAGCAGTCCATTGCCAAACACGATTTTCTTAAGTATAAAACAAAAGGCGGTTTAAAACAATACCGGCGATTTTCTCTTCCTAATGCAATACAATGTGAAAGCCGGCAGAGAAAAAGAACTCTGTCGGCTGGAATCAGCAGGAATTTTGAAAGTTTCAGCGTAGCATGGCATGGTATTCGGACTCCAAAGCCGCAAGAACCGCCTGCATGATTCGATCGGCTTCCTCATCCGTCATTGTATGGTCATCGGACCGCATGGACAGGGAGAAAGAAACCGAGCGTGAATCCGCCGGGATACCGATTCCGGTATAGACATCGAAGAAATCGCATTTCACAAGATTTTCCCCGCCGGATTTGCGGATGGTGCTTTCCAGCGCAGCGACCGGAATGGATTTTTCGCATACGATGGAAAGATCCCGCTCAACGGAAGGATAGCGCGGAAGAGGTACGTATTCCGGTTTCGGAGCACGATGCGCGTAGAGCTCCTCAAAGGAGATTTCCGCGCAGTAGAATTCCGAATCGACTCCGTAATTTTTCATAACGCGGGGATCAACCTGTCCAAATACGCCGATCCGCTTCCCGTCAAGGATGATAGCAGCGCAGCGCCCGGGATGATAGGAAGGATTGTCGGTTTCCGCAGTGTAGCGAACGCCGCGAATACGTTCCGAATCCAACAGATACTCAATGTACCCCTTGAAGAGGAAGAAATTCATATCCTCTCCGTAGGCACCAAGGGAAAGAAATTCAGGTTCGTCAGCCAGTCCGTCGGCACGTTTGAAATAAGCTTTCCCAATTTCATACATTTTCACGTTCCGGTTTCGGCTGTTATAGTTTCGGACCAGGATATCCAGCATGGAAGGCAGGAGCGTGGTACGCATTATGGAAGAATCTTCTCCCAGCGGATTGAGAATTTTCATGCTGTCACGCAGGGGAGAATCTTCGGGCAGACGGATCTTATCGTAATAGGAGGCGCTGATGAAAGAGAACGTGATGATCTCATCCATGCCGAGGCTGCGGCAGGCAGCTCCGAGGCGGGAGCGCATTTTCTGCCGGTCCGTATATTGGCCGCAGCTTGTATTGCCGTTGGAAAATTTTACGGGAATATTGTTGTAGCCGTAGAATCTTGCCACTTCTTCTGCCAGATCGGAATAGTGCTCAACATCGGATCGCCAGGACGGGACAAGAATTTCGTCTCCTTCCTGCCCAAAACCAAGCTCGTGCAGTACTTTCTCCATAAAGGGACGCTCCAGGTCAGTTCCGAGAAGTGCGTTGATTTTTTCAGTTTCAAGCGTTACACGGCGCAAGGGCTCATGCTTCGGGCAGACGTCGATCACTCCGTCCATGACTTCTCCGCAGCCGAGCATTTCTACAAGCTCGCACGCACGCTCAACGGCGCTCACAGTATTTTCCGGATCCAATCCCTTTTCATAGCGGGAAGAAGCGTCCGTACGCATTCCCAGCGCAGTTGCTGTGTGGCGGATGGAGGCTCCCTCAAAATTTGCAGATTCAAAGAGAACCATGGCGGTATCGCCAACGATTTCAGAGTTGGCGCCCCCCATCACGCCTGCAACGGCGACAGGCTTTTCGACGTCGCAGATGCAAAGCATGTTCTCGTTCAGGACACGGTTGTTTCCGTCCAGTGTCTGAATGACTTCGCCGGGCTGTGCAAGCCGAATGTGAATTTCCCCATCCTTTACGCAGGAAAAGTCGAAGGCATGCATCGGCTGCCCGTATTCGAGTATGACATAGTTCGTAATATCCACAATATTGTTGATCGGCCGCATGCCGCAGGCGCGGATGCGCTCCCGCATCCAGCGGGGTGAGGGCCCGATTTTCACGTTGCGGACCATTTTTGCAGTATAGCGCCGGCATAGTTTCGGTTCTTCATCAATGATTTTTGCATAATCTAGGATACTGCCTTCTCCAAGATGGCGCACTTCCGGCTTATGAAGGCGGAGCGGCTTATGGAATGTGACGGCGGCTTCCCGCGCAAGCCCGATCATGCATAGACAGTCCGGCCGGTTGGGAGTAATTTCAAAGTCAATTACGGTGTCATCCTTACCCAAAATGGTGCGGATATCCAAACCCGGAACCGCATCCGGCTCCGCAAGAATGAAGATGCCATCCGTAATGCAGTGAGGAAATTCACTCTGCTGCGCGTGCAGATCGTCAAGCCCCAGAACCTTGTCACCGGAAAGAGCAACCTTATCGCCAACATGCAGGTTGTCAAAGGGGCAGGTTATATCCTTCCCGGTACCGTTTCCATCTACGGCAAGACGGACTGCATATTCGTGCAATCCGGTCCTCTTCAGGCTCAGAATTTCCGCACAGTGAATCGAGCCAAAGACAGAGTCGCCCGCCTTGATGTCGGATGGAATTGACGGTTTTTCCGCTTTCAAAGGGTGGTAATCATTTAGAATCGCGGCCGGTGTAATCGTCGCATAGGAGAAGTCATGCGTGTCCATGTCCAATTCCTTCAGAGAGCAGAACATGCCCTGAGACAGTTCTCCGCGGAGAAACTCGTTGTGAATAACGCTTCCGTTTGGCAGAACGGCTCCCTCCAAGGCAACGGGAACAAGATCGCCTTCGTGGATATTCCAGGCGCCGGTTACGATCTGAATGGGATTCTCAAGACCGATATCGGTCGACACGAGGAACATATGATCGGATTCCGGATGTCGTGTGATCTGGAGAATTTTTCCGACCCGGATATTCTGATACTGGGTTCTCATATCGGTGATGGATTCAACTTTGGATCCGGAAATCGTCATTGCCTCCGCAAAGTCGCGATCGGACGCCTCCACCGAAACAAATTCATCATGAAGCCATTTTCTTGAAAGTAGCATTCGTAGATTCCCCCTTTCTCAGAACTGTTCTAGAAAGCGCTTGTCGTTTTCATAGATCAAACGCAGATCATTGATTTTGTATTCCCCGAGGGCCAGCCGCTCCAGTCCCATGCCGAACGCCCAGCCGGAATATACGTCCGGATCAATTCCGCAGTTGCGCAGAACTTTCGGATGCACCATGCCGGCTCCCAGAAGCTCGATCCAGCCTTCCCCCTTGCAAGTGGGGCAGCCTTTGCCGCCGCATTTATGGCAGCGGATATCCAATTCGCAGGAAGGCTCTGTAAAAGGGAAATGGTGCGGGCGGAAACGCGTTACGGTATTTTCTCCGTAGATCTGCTTTACAACCAGATTCAAAGTTGCCTTCAGATCACCCATGGTGACGCCTTTGTCAATTACCATTCCCTCTATCTGATGAAACATCGGGGAATGCGTTGCATCGACCTCGTCTTTCCGATAGACACGGCCGGGGGATATCATGCGAATTGGAAGAGGCTTTTCCTCCATTGCCCGGATCTGCATCGGGGAAGTCTGCGTACGCAGAAGAATATTGCTGTCTTCCGTAAAGTAAAAAGTATCCGTCCATTCTCTTGCCGGGTGATTTTCCGGGGTATTCAGTTTTGTAAAGTTGTAATCGGCAAGTTCTACTTCCGGCCCTTCCAGAATTTCAAATCCCATGCCTACAAAAATGTCCTTCAGCTTATCCAGAACGCTGTACATGGGATGTTCATGGCCAATAGCAATCCGGCTTCCGGGAATCGTTACGTCGACAGCTTCGCTTTCCAGCCTACGCTGGAGCATACGTTCTTCCAGCGTACGGCGGCTCTGCGCAAGCTCCTCCTCAATTTCGCTTTTAATTTCATTTGCGAGTTTTCCCATGGCAGGCCGCTCTTCGGCCGACAGGGAACCCATTTTTTTCAAAACGGAAGTCATCTCGCCCTTTTTCCCGAGATATTTCACCCGAATCGATTCCAGCGTCTCAACATCCTGTGCTTCATGAATTGCTTCCACAGCCTGTTCACGAAGTTTCTTCATGAGGTCTTTCATGGCTTTTCCTTCCTTACAAAAATTTAAGACATAAAAAAATCGCCCCGTATACTGGGACGAAGCTATGCTCGCGGTACCACCCGGTTTCGGCCGAAGCCGCACTTGGCTGTGTATAACGTACACCCCGCCGGGGATTGGCCGGAGCTCGCGGGCGAACTGGAACTGCATTTGTGAAAGGGCTTCCAGCCGATGACCCTTAGTCTCTAGCACAGGAGGCAGCTCAAACTTCCCGTTCAGCGCATATAAGTACTTATAGCACTTTCGGGGGATAAAGGCAACTGGAATGACAAATTTTTCAATGCGCGGAAGTTCGTATCTTTTACGTGCTCATAAGGCGGACTGCCGCGCTCGGAATGGATAGAAACCGGATTCCGGGAAAAATTTCCGGCGTGGTCTTCGATGTAATTTGAAGCTCTGTGTGCTATAATGAGATAAATTTTTTGCAGGAAGAGGGAAGGCTTCTTCCTGCCAGAGGGCTTTAGACTATGGGTCAGGAACTAGAATTAAGAGAGCTATCGCTGCATCTCCCGAAACGCAAACGAAATACGCATAAAGGAGATTACGGAAGAGTGCTTGTTATCGGGGGGAGCGTCGGATTTACCGGAGCCCCGGTTATGGCAGCTCAGGCAGCTCTGCTTGCCGGAGCGGGTCTCGTATATCTTGGCGTGCCGAGATCCATCTACCCGATAATCGCCGGAAAATGCCTTGAAGTTATGCCGTTTCCCATAGACCTTAAAACCTCTCCGGACAGCAACCCGCTTTTTATGGATGCCTTTTCCAAATGCAGTGCCTGTGTTCTGGGCCCCGGATTCGCCCGAGGTGCGGACCAGGAAAGGTTCCTGGCCTTCCTGATGAAATTTTATCAGGGTACGCTGATCCTGGACGCGGACGCACTGGCTGCCCTTGCCACGAACCCTGAAATGATGACACACTCTGCGGCACGGCTTATTCTTACACCGCACGACGGAGAATTCGAGCGTCTGCACCCCGGAACTGTAAACCGAAAAGAGGCGTCCGAAGCGTTTGCGCAGAGATACAACTGCATCGTCGTGCTGAAAGGTGCGGATACTTACGCAGCCTTTCCCGAGAAAGGAGTTCTGCACTCGGATCTTGGAAATCCGGGAATGGCGACCGGAGGAAGCGGCGATGTGCTGGCCGGGCTGATCGGCGGCTTTGCCGGGCAGTTTTCAGCTGAAAAATCCGTTGCTTTAGCTCTCTATGTTCATGGAAAAGCAGGAGACCTTGCGGCTTTGGAAAAAGGGGAATATTCCATGAAGGCCGGGGATCTTCTGACGAAGATTCCGGAAGTGACAAGAGCAATCACCGGAAAATAGAAGGGAGAAACCAGTATGGTGGATATGAAAAAGAGAACGTGGGCTGAAGTCGACCTTCGCAGCATTGACCACAATTATCATGCCATCCGCAGGACTTTGCCGGAAGGGACCCGGTTTCTTGGCGTTGTAAAGGCGGATGCGTATGGGCACGGAGCAGTACAGGTTGCCATGCGCTTGGAGAAGCTTGGCGCCGAATATCTTGCGGTTTCCTGCTTGGACGAGGCACTGGAGCTGCGGCATTACGGCATCAGCATCCCGATCCTGATCCTGGGACATACACCGGCGGAATATACGGAGGAAATTATCGACAACAACCTGAGGCAAACCATTACCTGCGAAGCCAAAGCGGTGGAATACTCCCACCAGGCGGCGGCATGCGGGAAAACCATGAAAGTACATATTAAAGTTGATTCAGGGATGTCAAGGCTGGGATTTCTGGTTGCCGGGGAGCATTATACCGGAGGCATTGAGGGAATTGTGCGCTCAGCTCATTATCCGAACCTCGATGTAGAAGGAATATTCACGCATTTTGCCGTTTCGGATGAGCCAAATTCGGCGGAGGACGTCGCCTATACAAAAAAGCAGTTTGAGCTTTTCATGCAGGTGATTGCGGAATGCGAAAAGGCGGGTGTTCACTTCAGAATACGCCACTGCGCCAACACCGGAGCGGTCGTAAACTATCCGGAAATGGCGCTGGATATGGTTCGCCCTGGAATTGCCCTCTACGGCTACGGCGACGATGCCGGCCGAATTGGTCTGAAGCCTGCCATGCGCCTTGTCTCATCCATTACGACGATTAAGGTAATCGATGAGGGAACCGATGTCAGCTACGGACGCATTTATCGAACGAATCGGAAAACACGCATGGCAATCCTTGGGATTGGGTATGCGGACGGACTGCTGCGCGGCGCTTCCAACAAGCTTTCCTTCGCTACGCGCTATGGGATGGCTCCTCAGATTGGAAGAGTCTGCATGGATATGTGCATGATAGATATAACAGATCTGCCGAAGGAACTGGAGGTCGGAGCTGAAGTGGAAATCTTCGGACCTTCCGCCAGCGCGGAATCTTATGCAGCCGCGGCCGGCACGATTGTCTATGAGGTTCTCTGCGGAGTAAGCAAGCGAGTACCAAGAGTCTATAAAGGGTAAAACAAGAAGAAAAGAAATATCGAAAAAGAAACGGCGGCTGTGCATGCTTTCAGACAAGCGCAGCCGCCAATAGATTTTATTAGTTAACCGGATTTTCCAGAGCAGAATGGCTCAGAATAGGGAGGTAATAACACTCGAAGCCGAATAAGGGGAACCGCAAAGAACGGAACCAAGTCCGCACGCGGCAGAGCTTGCGGCGCTGCCGTGGCTGGGCAGAATGCAGGCGACCACGGCGACCAGGACAGCAATCAAGCAGATGCCAATCAGAATCAGCCAAATCGTATTGAAGTTTCTCTTATTCATAATAACACTCCCACATCCATGCAATTTGAAGAAAAACAGGGATGAATCCATATTAATTCCCCACTGCGTGGCAATTTATTCGGACTATCCGGAACAAAACCCCCACAATTCCTGTTTCCTGCACTTCCTGTCGGATCTGCACGGATAACCGTGTGCCGAATCTTATTTATTTTCTTCCTCGGACAGCCGCTTTGCTTCTTCAATAACCTTCTGCTGTACGTTCTGCGGCGCTTCTTCATAGCGGGAGAACTCCAGCGTGAAGGAGCCGCGGCCCTGCGTCATGGAACGCAGATCAATTGTATAAGAGGACATTTCCGCCATGGGAACTTCCGCTTCCACAATTTGCATGCCGTCTTCCGCGGTCATGCCAAGAACGGTGCCGCGGCGCTTGGAGGAGATATCCGACATGATATCACCCAGATTTGCGTCCGGAATGGTGACCTTCAGGGAGCCGATAGGCTCGAGAATGGTGGGCTTTGCTCTTGGAATGCCGTCCTTGTATGCCAGCTGGGCGGCGGTCTTAAAAGCCATTTCGTTTGAGTCGACCGGGTGATACGAACCGTCGTATAGCGTAGCTTTCAGACCGACGAGAGGATAGCCTGCGAGGACGCCCTTGTTGACCGCTTCGCGAAGTCCCTTTTCAACGGCGGGGAAGAAGTTCTTGGGAACACTTCCGCCGAAGACCTCTTCTGCAAAGATCATATCATCGGACTCATCCTGCGGCTCAAAGCGGATCCAGACATCACCGAACTGACCAGAACCTCCGGTCTGCTTCTTATGGCGTCCGTGCGCTTCCACTTTGGCTTTGATTTTCTCGCGATACGGAACACGTGCCGGACTCAGCTCCGCCTCGACGCCGAAACGACTCTTGAGCTTGGAGCAGAGAACGTCCAGCTGCATGTCACCGGCACCGGAGAGGACCATTTGCTTAGTTTCACTGTTGTTTTCCAGACGGAAGGACGGATCTTCCTCATTGAGTTTCGTAAGGCCTGCGGCGATCTTGTCATCCTGGCCGCGGGTCTTCGGCGTAATGGCCATGCTGTAGCAAGGTGTCGGAAGATCAAGAACCGGGAGCTCCACTTCCTTCTTCGCGTCGCAGATGGTATCGCCGGTCTTCCAGTCCATTTTTCCAATGGCGACGATATCCCCGTAGGAAGCTTCCTTAACTTCTGCATTTTTCTTCCCGGTCATAACGTAAAGCCGTCCAAGACGGTCCGTCGAACCGGTACGTACGTTGCGCAGTTGCTGGTCTCCGGCCAGCTTTCCGGAAAGAACTTTAACCAGACTGTATTTTCCGAATTGATCGGATACAGTTTTGAAAACATAAAGAACCACCGGATCCGTTTCCGTGCCGACTTCCGAATGCGGTTCGGGCACATAGTCCACGATAGCAGAAAGCAGAGCTTCGGTGCCGATACCGGAATCAGCGGATCCGCAGAAAACGGGAACAACGGAACGATCTCTTACGCCGGCCTGCAGGCCTTTTACAATATCAGACTCATCAAGTTCCATATTTTCAAAGAACTTGTCCATGAGTTCTTCTGTGGCACCGGCAGCGGCTTCCATGAGCTCGGCGCGCAGCTCCTCGGCGGTGCCGGCGTCCTCAGCGGGAATGCTGCCGACCATCGTTTTTCCATTTTCAGTGATATAGGCTTTATTGTGCACAAGGTCAATGACGCCGTTTCCAGAGGAAAGAGGAGCAAAGACAGGGCAGACGATGCTGCCGTATTTGCCTTTTATCTGTGCCAATGTGCCGGCGTAGTCGCTATGTTCCTCATTCAGTTTCGAAATGTAGAACATTACAGGCTTATTGGCCTTTTCCAGAAGCTTCCAGCTTCTTTCCGCACCGACCGATAAGCCGTCCTTTGCCGTGCAGAGAATCAGACCCGCTTCCGCTGCAGCGATTGCGCCGATGGCTTCACCAACAAAATCCTGATAGCCGGGGCAGTCCAGAACATTTATTTTCGTATCTTTGAAAATAACGGGGGCCATCGACATGGATATCGTTATTTGCCGCCGCACTTCTTCCGGATCGTAGTCGCACACAGTATTTCCGTCTGTGACCTTTCCCTGGCGGTCAATGGCGCCGGTTGTGTAAAGCATGCTCTCGGCAAGAGTCGTTTTGCCGCTGTTGCCATGGCCGAGGAGAGCAATATTTCGGATATTCTTGGTGTTGTAGCTCATGTTGTCTTCCTCTCTGATAATAAAATTAACGTTGAACGAGTTGAATAATGAAAATTTATGGTAAAAAGAAACGAAATCCAATCGATTCGCAACGTACAAATTATACTCTATTGATATTCTTAAATCAATATTCTAATGATTCTAATGCGCCAAAATCTGGCGCAAAACCCTGTCCTTCGCGCATGCGGAGGGCGGTTCGGCAGCGCGGGACAGGGAATGGGTGCCGGAAAGGGAGTGACGCGGGAAGGCTCTTCGTCTTCGTACGAAAAAGGGTTCTATAATAAATGTTGGGGTAGAGCTCTGGAGAAAAAGCTCCAGAGCTTTTCTTTCATGCCAAAAGAAAAAACAGTGGAGCATAAAGAACAAAACCTTTAGAATATAGGTGCCTAATCCAAAACGAAAGGATGTTCAATATGCTCTATAAAGATAATATAACAAAGCTGATGGGATTGGAAGAGGCCATTGTAGAACGGGTGGAGGAAACAAGTACAGAGCATCATATCTACCTGGAAATGCTCAGGAAAGAGCACCCATGCCCGCGATGCGGGGAAAGAACAAACAAAATCCACGACTATCGTGAGCAGAAAATAAGAG
>OMTF01000040.1 GCA_900313925.1 uncultured Eubacteriales bacterium
AGCACCGGTAGATTTTTTTATTATTTTGCTATAATACATATATGACTAAGGCGGAGAATCGGTAAAATTATAAGGATAACAGAAATGAAGGAAAAAAAGGACTTTCTTGAGGCAGGAAAAATTGTTGGGCTTTATGGCGTCAGCGGCCAAGTAAAAGTTCAGCCTTGGGCAGATAAACCGGAAGTTTTACTTTCTTACCGGAAATTCTTCATCGATGGCAATGAGTACATAGTCCAGTCCGGCTTTGTGAACGCAAAGGCGCAAGTAATTCTGAAGTTTTCCGGAGTAGATACGACAGAAAGTGCTGAAGGATTGAAAAATAAAGTCATGATGATTGCTAGAAGCGATATTAATAAAATTCCAGGACATGTACTTATTGCGGACATGATTGGCATGCAGGTTGTATCTGCAGATGGGGAGAAAGTTGGGATTCTTGAAGACATTTTGCCGAAACCTGCTTCCGACATACTTCTTGTCCGGGCTGAAAACGGGAAGGAAATTCTAATCCCATGCATTTCAGAATTTATTAAATCAATCGATGAAAAGCAATGTTGTATCACAGTGAAATTGCTAGAGGGAATGATATGAGAATTGATATCATGACGCTATTCCCTGATTGTGTGGAAAGCGTTCTTCATTCAAGTATTCTTGGGCGGGCCGCTAAGAAAGGTATTATTGAAATAAACGCTGTGCAAATCCGTGATTATACGAAGAACAAGCAGATGCAGGTCGATGATTATCCTTATGGGGGCGGTCGCGGCTGCATAATGATGGCACAGCCCTTAAAAAGCTGCCTTGACGATATAATAAATAAAACAGGAAAACGCGCCAGAAATGTAATTTACCTTTCCCCTCAAGGAGCAAAATTCACGCAGGAAACAGCCAAGAGGTATGCCAGAGATTATGATCAGCTTATCCTTGTCTGCGGACATTATGAAGGAATAGACGAAAGATTTATCGAGGAATGCGTGGATGAGGAACTGTCCATCGGTGATTTTGTCCTCACGGGAGGAGAAATTGCTGCAATGGCCGTTACAGATGCCGTATGCAGACTGATTCCAGGAGTCCTTTCGGATGAGGAATGCTTTACGGAAGAAAGCCATTGGAACGGTCTGCTGGAATATCCGCAGTATACCCGCCCAGAAGTTTGGGAGGGCAGAGCGGTTCCGGAAGTCCTGCTGCAAGGGGATCACATTCATATTGACGACTGGCGCCGGAAGCAAAGCCTGCAAAGAACATTCCATAAACGGCCCGATATGTTTTCAAAATTTATGCCGCAAAGCGATTTTGACAGAAAGCAAATCGAAAGGATTCTTAAAAACAGGGATATACCAGATCCGGATACTATCGAGTTGCATACTGTAAAAGATAAGAACATGCTCCTGCGTATGGCAAAGGTTATTCAGGAAGATCAGAATCCAGAATTCCTAAAAGCATTTACTGGATTTGAAAATAACAGCTGGTATCAATTTGCCTGTCCGATGGGAACAGTCGGAGTTGCGGCTGTAAATGACAGTTCCCTGGATTTTGAAAAAGAACTGATGGACGGGCATTGGAAATACAACGGATCTGTAAGAGTAATCGAATATTTTTATATTTTCGAAAAATATCGCACAGCTGGATATGCGGAGAGATCCATGGAACTGCTGACACAAAGGGCAAAGGAGGAAAACATAAACGTTCTGCGGACAGGAATTTTCCGCAGGCAGAAAAACGTTCGAAAATTCCTTGAAAACCAAAACTTCAAATATCGCGGAAATCTGTCGGCAAACAACGGAAAAGTCCATTATATGGCATTTGAAAAAGAAATATGAAGGAAGAGCTTACAGATTACGATTATATTATTACGTTGCTACGTCAGCAGAACTTTCACTTTTCGAAAGCATTTGGGCAGAATTTCCTTTCGGAGAAAACGGTTGTATCGGATATCCTAAATACGGCAAGCCCAGACTGGAAAACGGATGTTCTGGAGATCGGGCCAGGTATCGGAACGCTAACGATAGCCCTAGCGGATAAAGCGCATAAAGTTGTTGCGGTGGAGCGGGATGAAAGACTAAAACCAATCCTCCAGAAGACACTTGCTGGAAAAAAGAATGTCGAATTACTTTTTAATGATATTCTCAAAACGGATATTCCATCTCTTACAAAAAATTCTCTGAAGGAAAATCAACGCATTGTCTGCGCAAACATTCCATATTCGATTACAACGCCTCTTATTGCAAAACTTCTTCAATCGGAATGCTTCAGCGAAATGGTTCTGATGGTACAGAAAGAAGTTGCTGAGCGCATCTGTGCTTCGGCGGGAACAAAAGCATATAGTGCATTTACAATATTGTGCCAATGGTATGCGCAATGCACAATTCTTCGTATTGTTCCTGCAAGTTGTTTTATTCCAGAGCCGAAAGTTGACTCGGCAGTTATCAAGATGGAAATTAGAAGAGAAGAACCTTGTCAATGTGAATCGAAAAATATATTGTTCACAGTAGTGCAGGCAGCTTTCAACCAGCGTCGGAAAACATTGTCCAATGCGTTGTACTCAAAATTCCCAGAAATCAGCAAGGATGAGATTTCAAAAATGATTCAGTCCTGCGGATTACCGCCGGATATTCGTGGAGAAAGACTAACATTACAGGAATTTGCCGAGGTTTCCGATGCGTTAGCAATCCAATTTGAAAAAAATATATATTAGGGCCAATAGGGCAAAAATGAACAGCATGAAAGAAAACCGAAAACTTCTTCGAACAAACGGAAAGCTCATTCGAGAGATGCACATAACTGCGGAAATCTGTGCGGTGAAACGAAAACCTTGGCTTAAAATTTAATATTTATTTAATAGGAAGAGTATAGTTTATTTCGCTGATAGAGGGACAGCATCGGCGGATGTTTGCATTGCGGTTGATTTTGCTAGTTCCTTATGATTTAATTTATACAGTTTTACGGTTATGGGAAGAGAAACTGCATTGAGCAGGAGTATAAAAATGTCGACGACAATGTCTTATTTAATAGGCGGTTTGATTGGACTTGCTTTTGGAACGTTGGTGGCTTATCTAAACACAACGTTGACAAAACATTACATCCGGACAAACGGGGAAAGAAAAGAGCCGGAAGGGACAGGGAAGGCTCTTGCTTTTTCATTTGGACGACAGCTCATAGATATTGCGGCTCTCTGCATAGTGTTTTTTACGCGAAAACTTATTCCTTTTCCATTCCTATCAACACTTATTGGCACTGCGGTAGGTCTGACGTTGGTTTCCTATTTGTTCCTATATTATATGGTGAAAAAGGAAGAACGAAAATCAGAGCAGGAGGTGAGAAAATGACGATTAACAGCGATAACCTTTTTGCAGTCACAAAGCCGGTATATACGATGTGGGCAATCATAGTTGTTTTAGGGGTTCTATGTTGGCTCTCGACAAGAAAAATGAAGGAGATTCCGACGGGGCTTCAAAATATAGCGGAAAAGGTAGTGGAATATCTTGAGACCTTTTTCGCAGGAGTCATCGGAGTCAAAGATGCAAGGCGTTATTTCGGACTATTTGCATCTCTATTCATATTTATTGTAACTTGTAATTACGCTTCTCTGCTTCCCGGTGCGGGAGAGGCATTTTCTGTTCCCACGGCAGATTTATCGGTTACAGCAGGATTGGCGCTCGTCTCCTTCTTCATGACACATACGATCGGATTTCGAAGACAGGGATTTAGCGGTTACTTGAAAAGCTTTATTAAACCGTTCATCATCATGCTTCCATTTAATTTGGTTGATTTAGTTGTACGCCCCGCTTCCTTGGCGTTGCGACTTTATGGAAACATGTATGGCGAAGAAATGGTAACTGCTCAGCTCCGAAAACTATTCCCTATATTACTCCCGCTAGTAATGCAGATCCTGAGCTTGCTTTTCTGCTTTATTCAAGCAATGGTCTTTACGATGCTTACGGCAGTATATGTTCAGGAAGCTATCGGTGAAGAATAAGGGACCTTATATAATTACAATTCTAAGAATAGATAAAGTTAAAAACAGTACTTTTTATGGAGGTAATAATACTATGGCATCTTCAGGAATGATAGCACTGGCAGCAGCGCTGGCAATTGCCCTCAGCACAGTAGGTCCAGGCATTGGACAGGGAATTGCAGCATCAAAAGCAATGGAAGCTATGGCACGGCAGCCTGAAATTGCTGGCACGATCAGAACGACAATGATCCTTGCCTTGGCTCTGATGGAGGCATTAACGATCTATGGATTGTTGATTGCATTTATTCTTGTTGGTTATGTTGGCGGATAAGCGGAAAAGCGAATTGAAAACCTCTTGGGAAAGAAGGAATGCAGAATGAGCATTACAGTTTCTTTGAGCATATGGACTGTCATTAACTTTTTCCTTCTCTTCTTCGTTTTAAAACATTTCCTTTTTGACCCAGTTACGAAATTCATGGATGAGAGAAATAAAAAAATCCATGATGGCTTGGAAGAAGGAAAAAATGCGCAGCAGAATAAAGCTCTGAAAGAAAAAGAATTTCAGTCTAATCTCGAGGCAGCAACGGAAAAAAGTACGCAGATATTGGCAGAATCTGCGAATAAGGATAATCGTCGATATAACCAGATTATTTCCGAGGCGCAGAAAGAGGTTGAGGGCAATTATACGAAGGCTCGACAGAACGTGAACGATATAAAAACAGCAACGATTGCAGATGTAAATGCAAATCGCATGGTCCTTGTTTCGGAACTATTAGGAAAGATAATTTCGGATCCGAATGCAGTGGTATTTCAGCAGGAAAAGATTGCGTGCACGGTTACGGATATTATCCCCCTGTGAAGATTATGCTTATTTGTTAGAAAGGTGGGTGAAGAAAGTTGTCAGTTTGGGATTATGTATTTATGGTAATTAATTTCGTAATCCTATTCGGAGCGGTTTACTTCTTTGCTCATAAAAAGGTTAAAAAGTCTTTTAAGGACAGATCTGAGAAAATTGCTTCGGATTTAAAAGCGGCAGACGAAGCCCGTCTTCAGGCAGCTGCGATTTCGAAGGAATTAACCGAAGAAGAAATTGAGAATAATGAAGCGCGCCAGAAGATCCTCGATGAAGGGGAGGCCCTTGCTAAAATCAATTCTACTGCCTCAATAGAAAACGCAAATAATGCTGCACATCATATTCAAGCAACAGAAATTGCGTCGGAACGTCAGCTCTGTGAAGACATGTTTACACTTTTAGGGGATGAGGCATTCGACGGAATCGCAAAAAATGCAGAAAATGTATTCCGTCAGGGTTTGCTGACCGATAGTGTAAGTGGTCTGGTTGATGAATGCATGGAAAATATCAATGTGAGTGCGGCAGATTCGGATCTTCGTCAGCTTGGAAGGTTGAAGAAAGTGGAGGCAGTAATTTGCAGTGCCGCCCCGTTAGAAAATGAATGCGTCGGAAGAATTAAAAACCGCATTATCGACGGATTAATTGAGTACGATACGGAAGTAGATGATTCCATAGGTAACGGAGTAGTCATTTCACTGGGCCAGAAGGAATTCCGTGGTGAGTTGGAGGACGTTCTTCGAGAGATCGTTTCCTGCGTAGATAAAAATCAATGATTTTTTACCGGTAAAAGGAAACATAGCTTGTGAATAATCGATAATAATATGAATGATAAGAAATTAAATGTATCAATAAAAAGCGCAAAGCCTCTGACGGAAGATGCTTTGAAACGAATACATGATGTGATAGGGAATACTCTTATTTCTAGCAAAACAGAGATTGACGAAACCCTACTGGGCGGCTTGCGCGTTGAGGTTGGGGACACGGTCTATGATGGAAGTGTCAGCCATATATTGAAAAATTTTGTAAACAGAAAACAGGATGCAGACTATTCGAAGATGCAGTCAGAGCGGGACTTTACGCAAGAGGTAGTTCGATCAATTCGCTCCCTTGATACCTCCATCGATGTTTATCAAGCAGGGCGAGTTGAAACGGTTGGTGACGGAATTTGTACGGTTTCTGGACTTTCCGATGTTATGTCGGGTGAAATGCTAGAATTTCCTGGCGGGATTCAGGGAATGGTCATGGATTTAAACCCCTCATCCGTGGGCGTTATTTTACTTGGAGAATATCAGAAACTGCAGGAAGGTGATGAAGCCAGGCGTAGCGGAAAGATCATAAGCGTTCCTGTGGGGGAGTGCATGATAGGGCGCGTTGTGGATGCTCTAGGGAGACCGGTTGATGGAAAAGGAAAAATTCATGCGGACGAATATCGGCCAGTTGAATCCCCCGCTCCCAGTGTGCTGAACAGGCAACCCGTAAATGTTCCGTTACAAACAGGCATTAAAGCAATTGACGCTCTGATTCCAATCGGCCGCGGACAGCGAGAGCTTATCATAGGAGATAGGCAGACGGGGAAGACTGCAATTGCTGTAGATACGATTATTAATCAAAAAGGGCAGAACGTTATCTGCATTTATGTTGCTATAGGCCAAAAAGAATCTACTGTAGTCAGCGTAGTAAACAAATTAACTCAGTACGGCGCAATGGATTACTCAATTGTCGTCTGTGCGAATGCTTCTGACTCTGCTCCAATGCAGTATCTTGCACCCTATGCGGGGTGTGCAATGGGAGAACACTTCATGTACGAGGGCAAAGATGTCCTCATTGTCTATGATGATTTAAGCAAGCAGGCGGTTGCATATCGCGAAATTTCTTTGCTTTTAAAGAGGCCACCCGGACGTGAGGCATATCCTGGCGATGTATTCTACCTCCACTCCCGACTTCTGGAGCGCGCGGCAAGGCTGAGTGACAATATTGGGGGAGGCAGTCTCACAGCACTGCCCATAATTGAAACACAAGCTGGGGATATCTCAGCTTACATACCGACAAATGTGATTTCCATTACTGATGGTCAGATTTTCTTGGAAACGGATTTGTTTAATGAGGGAACTAGACCGGCCGTAAATGTTGGCCTCTCGGTTTCGCGAGTTGGCGGTGCAGCACAGGTGGGCGCCATGAAACAGGTTGCAGGCAGACTCCGCATGGATCTTGCGCAATACCGTGAATTAGCAGCATTTTCGCAGTTTGGCTCTGACTTAGATCAAACGACACAGGAAACTCTTAATCGCGGGGCACACATGACGGAAATACTTAAACAAGGTCAATATATGCCAATGGATGTGAGCGATCAGGTTGTTCAAATTCTTGCTGCGTCGGAAGGCTATACAGATGATTTGCCGATCGCGGATGTATCACGCTTCGTGGAGGGCTTAGTAGAATATTTGAAGAAAAGGTACCCGCAACTGAAAGAAGAAATAAAAACAGGAAAGAAACTTTCTCCGAGCTCTATGGAGAAAATCAGAAACATTATCAAAGACTATAAAACGGTGTTCAAATAATAATTAGTAATATTAAATTATTTTTACAGAAAGAATTATTGCTCTAGAGAGGAGGTCAATGCATGGAAACACTGCGTGCAATACGCAACCGAATTAAATCTGTATCTAGCACGAAGAAGATTACAAAAGCCATGAAAATGGTTTCTGCTTCAAAACTGCGGCGTACGCAGAATGCAATGACCGCAGTGAAGCCTTATGCGGATAAGAGTAAAGAAATTCTCACTTCTGTAATTTCCGATTCGGATTCGTCTAAAAATCCATTCCTAATACCACGCGAAGTCAAGAGGAAAAGCTTTGTGCTGTTCGTCGGAAATCGAGGCTTATGTGGTTCTTATAACAGCAATATTCTTCGTTTTCTGACGGATCTCATATCTCAGGAAAGCCTCCCTTATGATCTTATTATCGTGGGAAGCTGGGGGAAGGATTTGCTGAAGAGTCTAAATTTGCCGATTCTTAAAACTTTTGATTCGATTAGCGATGCTCCTAGTTCAGAGTCTGCAAGAGAAGTTTCCGAATATGTGAAGCGTCTGTATTTATCAGGGAAAACGGATGAAATCATCTTGGTTTATCAGCACTTCCGAAACGTTATTGTACAGTCTCCTTTCAGACTGCAATTATTACCGGTAAGCCCGGATACAGAGAACTTGGAAGTAAAAGAACCTGCAAACAGGGAGTTTATTTTTGAGCCGGATCGTGACACAATACTGTCCAATATTCTTCAGCTATACATTGATGTGACAGTTTATTCCGTGCTACTGGAAGCGAAAACGGGAGAGCATGCGGCGCGGATGTCCGCAATGACTGCCGCAATAGATAATACAGAGGAACTGCTTGCAGAATTGACGCTCCGAATGAATAGAGTCCGTCAAGCGAATATTACAACGGAAATAAACGAAATTGTCGGCGGAGCATCTGCACTAAGCCTGAAAAACGGCTTGTAATCAGCGGTTCTGACGATAAAGCGCAGGAGGAATAAAATGGTAGAAGGTATCGTCAAAAGAGTGACAGGACCTGTCGTTGACGTTCAGTTTCCGAAGGGGAAAATGCCTGAAATATATAACGCAATTGAAATAGAGCTCAGCGACAGAAAAGTTGTTATGGAAGCAGTTCAGCTGATTGGCGATGATACTGCTAGGTGCATCTCCCTATTTTCAACAGACGGCATATCAAGAGGAATGACTGCTTCTGACACTGGATCCCCTATTACTATGCCAGTCGGGGAAGAAACGCTTGGCAGAATGTTTAATGTTATTGGCGAGCCGATTGATGGAAAAGGGCCTTTGCCGGAAACCATTAAAAGAGTTCCTATACATCGGAAAGCGCCTTCTTTTACGCAGGTAAAGCCTTCTACTGAAATTCTTGAGACAGGGATAAAAGTCATTGATCTGCTGGATCCGTATTCAAAGGGTGGAAAAATCGGCCTGTTTGGTGGTGCAGGTGTCGGAAAGACTGTACTGATTCAGGAACTTATCCGAAATGTTGCTTATGAACATGGAGGATATTCCGTTTTTGCCGGCGTCGGAGAGCGTTCCCGTGAGGGTAACGATTTGTGGAATGAAATGACTGCTTCGGGCGTAGTTAGCAAGACGGCGTTAGTTTTTGGCCAGATGAATGAGCCGCCTGGAGCTCGTCTTCGTGTACCTTTGTCAGGACTGACAATTGCGGAGAACTTTCGTGACACTTCAGGAAAGGATGTTCTGCTGTTTATTGACAATATATTTCGATTTACGCAGGCGGGTTCTGAAGTATCCGCGCTACTGGGGCGAATGCCTTCTGCGGTTGGTTATCAGCCTACACTTGCAACGGAAATGGGTACTCTGCAGGAAAGAATTACTTCTACAACAGCAGGCTCAGTAACCTCCGTTCAGGCAGTTTATGTCCCTGCAGATGATATCACGGACCCCGCTCCCGCAACAACGTTTGCCCACCTTGATGCGACCACAGTTCTTTCGAGAAGCATTTCTGAACTTGGAATATACCCTGCAGTAGATCCATTAGCGTCTACATCACGAATTCTTGAACCTGGAGTTTTAGGAAAACGCCATTACAGTACTGCACGTGCAGTACAGAAAGTCCTCCAGAAATATCAAGAGCTCCAGGATATTATTGCAGTGCTCGGTATGGAGGAGCTAGACGAAAATGATCGAGCAACTGTGGCAAGAGCAAGACGAATACAGAGATTTCTTTCTCAACCGTTCCATGTTGCGGAAAACTTTACAGGAATTCAAGGCAAGTATGTTAAACTTGAGGATACATTGAATAGTTTTGAAGCGATCCTTGGCGGGGAATGCGACAGCATTCCGGAACAGGATTTCCTGCTTTGTGGAACGATTGATGATGTAATGGATAAAAAGAAAAACGGTAATTAATGGTACGGACTAATGGCTGAAGATAAAATTCATCTGCAGATTGTTACGCAACAGGGAACCGTCCTTGATCAAATGGTACATTATGTGAGCATACCCCTTGAAAACGGTAGCGTCGGGATTTTGCAGGATCACCAGCCAATGTTGGCTGCTGTTGTCGATGGTACGCTGCGGTGTGAACAAAATATCGATAACGATGTTCAAACGTATTATATTTATGTTGGGACTGGAGTAGTATCCGTTGACAGAAATCACATTATTACGCTTGTTCGCGATGCTGCACGTTCGGAAGACATTGATTTAGATCGCGCGAAAAGAGCTGCAGAAGCGGCGGAAATGAATCTTAAAACGGAAAAGGACAATCCTGAGGAAATAGATCATCTTAAACGTGCTATGGCACGTATTAAAACAAAGGAACTATCTTCACAAAAACAGGAATAATATTAAGCGGCTGCCTCCTGGTGGCCGCTTGCTATTACTTACGGTTACACGTTTGGAATGGGGTTGGTTGCATGCATGCTTTAAAAAAGCGGTTGGGGCTTCTCCTGTCCCTTGTACTAATTGTTTTAATCAGTGCTTGTGGAACCAAGCACACAGATGCGGGTACTGTTTTTTTAGGGCGTATTGAAGCAATGGAAGGAAGTCTACTTACGGTAACACCGGAAATTACAACGAAAGAATATAAAAAATCAAAAACTCTTACTGTCGATAATGCTGCGGCAGATATTTTCGATAGTGCAGGAAATAAAGTAGGACAAAGCTCACTAGGGCTGGGAATGGAAATTTATATCACTTATAGCGAACAGAATATGGAAAGTACGGAAGGCTACATTTGCGCAACACATATTCAATTGAAGGATCTTGTAATTGAATCAGCTGCACCCACCGAGAGTCCAAGAGACGTCCTTACCTATTCACTAAATGGCGAAACAGAGACCATTTACGCGAAAAAAATTCTATTAAAAGATTGCAGCATTAAGGTACCAATGGATGGCTGGGAGGAAAGCGTCCTTGATGATGCAGGGTATGGACCTGTTGAGATATACAATGAAAATCACGCGAAAGTATCTATCATGCAGAAAAATTTGTCTCTAGATGAGGCAGAGAATTACTATAACGAAAGATATGGCAATCTTGAATGGAAGAACTGGGCTAGAGACATAACCTTAGGCTATGGATATGGAGCCCGGTATGCAGAATACGTCGAAGAGGACCAATATCTTACTTTTTATATAAGCGAATGCGCGACAGGGACCATTTTATTGGAATCGTACTGTCCAAATGAAACTGCGGATGGTACCGGCTCCCTATTACAATCAATGGCGAATTCATTATATGTAAATCCAGAAGGGAAATAGTAAAAAACAGCAGAGTTAAAAGGAAACCCTGCTGTTTTTCTGGAGGCGCCACCCGGATTTGAACCGGGGAATCGCGGATTTGCAGTCCACTGCCTTACCACTTGGCTATGGCGCCGTTGGAGCGGCCAACGAGGCTCGAACTCGCTACCTCCACCTTGGCAAGGTGGCGCTCTACCAGATGAGCTATGGCCGCATAATTCTGAAATATATATTTCAGAATTGGTGCCTTGGGTCGGAGTCGAACCAACGACACGCGGATTTTCAGTCCGCTGCTCTACCTGCTGAGCTACCAAGGCATTTCACAATATGGTGGGAACAACTGGACTCGAACCAGTGACCCCTTGCTTGTAAGGCAAGTGCTCTAACCAGCTGAGCTATGCTCCCGTTTCAAGAGGCTTTATGATTATATTACAACTACAAAGTGCTTGTCAAGGATTTACAGCCTATATTGTAAAGGGCAAGTCAAGCCGAATATATTCCTACTGGAGAAACAAAGAAACACTCATTGCATCTTGCTTAAATACCATTTGCGAATAGAAAATATGAAGAGGCATATCATTATCGCCCCTTTCATAATAATATCAATTGTTTTATTTGCTTCGTTAAACTTCACTATGAAGGAGATTTTGCAAATCCTGTTTGGTGTACGAATATACAGAATCGCAAAATTGGCAGTGAACGTCAAAAGTCCGATTTTCCCGAATCATATTCTCAATTTCCTTCTTTCCGATGCTGCGAAGTACTGCCGTAACTTTCTCCCGACTGCAATAACACTTATAGTTGACACGCTCACGTGTCAGCAAAGAATTCGGTATTCCACGAAGTACAGCTTCTGCGATACCTTGATAGCCGGAGGTAGTTAGAATTCTGGTAACTGGGTACATAGCGGCAATATTGCGCTCCAGAACACTTGTCAGTTCATTGGAAGCGCCCGGCATTAACTGAACTAGAAATCCTCCTGCGACTGCAACATTGCAGTCCGTTCCAACTAGAACGCCCAAACCACAGGCCGTTGGAGTCTGCTCACTTTCATGGTAATATTCTGTAAGATCTTCCGCGATTTCACCGGTAACAATTTCTACCGAACCCATATATGGCTTTTTCATTCCAAGATCTTTTATTACCGTAAATAATCCTTTATTTCCCACTAAACCGCCGACATCCAATTTCCCATTTGCCTTAGATGGCAGATCTGCATTCGGATTCATTGCAAAACAGCGAACATTTCCAATAGAGTCGGAAACCGCTGTCATTTTTCCTATAGGCCCTCCGCCGTCTACTGTAATTGTTATACTCGATGCCTCATTTTTAAGACTGTTTCCCATCATGGATGCTGCGCAGAGGAGACGTCCCAATGCGGCAGTAGCTGTTGGAGAACAAGCATGAATTTCCTTTGCCCGCTGTACTATTTCCGTGGCAACAATTACGGACATTTTCAGCTGCTCATTTTCTGAAAGGTATCTATAAATAAAATCCAAACTATACACTTCTTTCTGCCGTGAAGAACATTCGTCCTTGATCTTTCTGAGGAGTATCATTTATTTCTTTATCTGCAATAAAGCCATATTCAGCTAGCAAGGAATATATTTCTTCTGGCTGATATAAATATTCAACATGTTCCTCAGTCTCCTTTTTCCAAAGGCCTTCACCAAGATTGGAAAAAAGGTCCATGCTATAGCGCAAAGCTTTTCCATTCTTTTCAAGATTTGCTTGCCATATGCAAAGTACATTTTCACGTTCATCAACAAAAGTCTGGCCATTAAGAGAAATAAAAGAGCCGGGAAGTTTGATGTCAAATAAAAAAAGACCGCCAGGCCGAATAAATAGCCTGAGTCGCTGGAAAACGAGGGATAGGTCATCAGGAGGAATGTAGTTAAAGCTATCAAGTGCGCAAATAGCAGCGTCAACAGTACCAAAGAGATCAAGCTCCTGAACATTCTGGTGGATCAGAAAGGGAGGATTTGCGAGATTTTTGGTTTCATTTTCTGCTACCGTCAGCATCTCTTCCGACGCATCAATAGCAATGACATCATAACCTCTTTGGGACAACTTCTTTGAAAGTGTTCCTGTTCCGCAGCAAAGATCTAGGATTAACTTGAATTTTCCATTATGCCTTGCAAATGCGCTTTCATAATAACGAATAAAGGCATCATAGGGGATGTCCTCAGTCAATTCGTTGTACCAAGTAGCAAGCGCGGAGTAAGACGCCATTCTATTTTTCCTCTGCGCCCTTTATTTTGGAAAAAACTGCGTCGTAACCTCCTGCTCCATACTGAAGAGAGCGGTTGACGCGGCTGATGGTTGCACTTGAAGCTCCGGTTTCTGAAAGAATATCGTTATAAATCATGCCTTTGCTTAAACAGACGGCTACTTGATAGCGCTGCTCCATTGCATGAAGTTCTGAAACAGTACAAAGATCTTTAAAAAAATTCATACAATCCTGAAGGTTATCTAAAGACAAAATAGCCTTATATAATTCTTCATTATGCGGCTTATTGATATTTTTATTCATGTGCTCCTCCATAAAATCTGTATTAATTACATTACACTCAAACATTTTACAACTTTAATGTGCTGTAGTAAAGAAATCATTTCTATGATTGGCATTGATATCGGCAGAAACGGCTTTTGAGTATTCCGTTTTTTATTTATTTTTAGGTAAAAATCTTAAACTCATAACGTGGAGATACAGAATGCACTTAATTGCATTATCCCAAGATTATTATTTGAGGTAAAGGCATCATGGAAGCAGTAGCAAAAAAAACAGAATATAGCTTTGCACGTTTCGAAAAGAAATATCGACTTAACACAGAAGAATATCAAAAGTTTATTGCACGCATCAAAGAAAATGTGCATCATGACGACTATTACGAAAGTTCAATCTGTAGTATTTATTTTGATACCGACGATTTTCGTCTGATTCGAGAATCGATCGAAAAGCCAATATATAAAGAAAAATTTCGTATCAGGAGCTATGGAATTCCAAATGAAAATAGCGACGTATTCCTAGAAATTAAGAAAAAGTATAAAGGTACCGTTTATAAGCGTCGGATAATGATGCCTTTAAATAAAGCACGAGCGTACCTTACAAATTATTCCATATCAGAAAATCAGGAAAAAATAGAGAATAAACAAATCTTCAGGGAAATTGACTGGTTTTTGCATAGCTACAATTTATTACCCAAGGCGTTTATTGCCTATGACCGTTTGGCATATGTGGGAAACGAAGATGACAACTTAAGAATAACTTTCGATAAAAATATTCGCTATCGAACAGATATGCTTGATATGAAATATGGCGATTTCGGGTTATTGATCGATAATTTAAACCCTACAGTAATGGAGATCAAATTTCAAAATACTATCCCGCTATGGTTAGCGGATGATTTATGCAATATGCATCTTTATCCGACCCCATTTTCAAAGTACGGTCAAGTATATAAAACAGCGCTGCTGTTTAATAATGCTGCTATAGAGGCGAATATGATGAAACGAGGAGGAGTGCATTGTGCTTGAGAGTATTTTATCAAACGGCTTAACGGATGGAACATTTATTATTTGCATTCTCGTATCTCTAATCCTAGGTTTTGCCACGTCCATCCTATTTTCATATAAGGAACGACTGAGCGGCTCCTTGATGCTGACGACGACATTACTCCCTGCGGCGATCTGCATGATTATAATGCTGGTCGATGGAAGCATTGGTACTGGAATTGCGATTGCAGGTGCTTTTACGCTGGTACGTTTTCGGAGTGTTCCGGGAAATGCGCGTGAAATTGCAGCAATATTTATTGATATGACTTTGGGATTGGCATGCGGTACCGGATATATCTATGTAGCGCTCGTCTTTTTCCTGATCATTGCAGCAGTTATTGTTACTCTTTCCCATACAGCACTTATTAACCAGAAAGAAAATACAAGAATATTGAAAGTTACGGTTCCGGAGAATCTTGAATTTGAAGGAATGTTTGATTCCGTACTTAAAAAATATTCAAATAAATACACTCTATTGAAGGTTAAAACAACAAATATGGGAACAATGTATGAACTTGAATATAGAATAGAAATGAAATCTATGGACAAGTTCAAGGAACTAATCGATTCGATACGATGCAGAAATGGAAATTTGAATATAGCAGTACTTCGCTTATCTGAATCTGAAACGCTGTAATAGCTGTAATATAAAAGTGATATTGCAGTGAGGAACAGGGACATGCCTGTTCCTCACTTTTCATTGGTGCACTCGGCGGCGCACGCTTCAAAAGGTTAGAAACTGATGCCAGTCTGGTATTGGAATTGACATAGCTATAGGCAAAGGTGTCCATCGTGAGGTGAAATCTGAAGCAAGCCGGATTTGGAGAACCTACTAGATCGTGTGCAAACATCTGGCTTGACGTACAGAAATCGCAGATGGAGGGAAGAAAACGCGTAGTACCTGGGAGACCTGAGCGGAATGCTCTGCAAAGGGCAGCCGCCGAAGAAAAGAGTCGCTGAGCACTCAGGAGACAGCAGAAGTCATAGTAGCCGTGAAGCGAAGTGACGAATTAGGAGAAGTTTCAAGTACAACCGGGAAAGGAGGAATGAGCTACGAACGCAGAAAACAAAGAAGAAAGATGTGTGCAAAGCAATGGTAGGGAATGCAAAAAGGATATGATAGCGCATCGCTCTTTCAACCGGATATGCCAGGAAAGAAACAGTGCACGCACGACTTATAGATAGTCTGATATACTGTTTCTTTTAGGATCTTGTATGATCTTGCCAAAGCGTATCAGTCAGAACACGTCAACTGCTGAATTCAACGCGTACCGAATGATACGCACAGCTGTGAGAGAACGTAATATTGATTAATAATAATTACAATAGATTGCAAAGAAAACAAATATGTTACAGTCGTAATAAAAGTTTTGATTTTCATGGAAAACATGTGTTTACTGTACAATAATGTGCAAAAATATTCAAAAGTTGCAAAACGAAAAAACTTCATGTTAAAATCAATATGTATTTGTATACAAATGAGGAAGTGAGTAGAAATGGAACGATTTAAGCGTACGGGGATTTTTATTCTCGCATTCCTTTTGCTTGTTTCTCTCTGCCCAGCAATGCTAATAAATGCTGTAAATACACAGCCATACAGTGAGTCCCTTGTGGAATTTATAAAATATGTAGAGGGCTTTTCTGCTACTCCATATTGGGACTATTCGCAATACACGCACGGCTATGGTACTAGAGCAGATGGGGCAGATGACGTTATCTCGAAATCTGAGGCGGATAAGGAATTGCGAGATGACTTGAATGACCGTTATGCGTGTGTCGCCGATTACATTCAAGAAAACAACCTCACAT
Source organism: uncultured Eubacteriales bacterium (assembly GCA_900313925.1). Classification (GTDB taxonomy): domain Bacteria; phylum Bacillota; class Clostridia; order Oscillospirales; family Oscillospiraceae; genus UBA2922. Next base: position 16,428 of record OMTF01000040.1, read on the forward strand.
TAAACCAATCGCAAATAGACGCTCTTATCAGCATAACGTTTAATCTAGGAACAGGTTGGATGTCGCCAGATGATTGCATGTTTAGTAACTATATTCTGAAGAATAAAGGCAACCTGAGTACAATGGACCCTGAAGTCTTTGCCAGTTATTTGGTTCGGTGGTCTCATGCGGGAGGAGACACCCCCCCCGGATTAGTGTTGCGGCGACTAGAAGAAGCGCAGATGTTCTGTTATGGAGAGTATGTCACCGATCCGTCTGATTTGAAATTTGCTGCATTAAAAGTTAATTCCAAATATAACCTGCCTTCGGACATTTTTGCTTATTATTATAATCAGACGTTTGAAAGTCTTCCACTTCCTTCCACTTCCAGCAAATATTTTGCTGGCTGGATATTAACAAGTGGAAAAAAGGAGAGAGTTGGGTCAAAAATTACAGTTGCAGATACTCCGCAGACATTAGCTGAGAATTCCGACAGACGCGTCTTTTATGTAACTGCGTCATGGTCAAATTCTGCTATCTCCGGCGATCCGAATGCTGCACCGCAAACTCCGTCGGAGCCAGAACCAGATCCAGAACCAGATCCCAATCCAGCTGATAACGAAACGGCTTATTCGGATGTTAAGAGTAGCGATTGGTATTACAGTTATATCCAATTTGTAACGCAAAAAGGTTTTATGACCGGCACAGCGCAAGGCGTTTTTTCTCCGAATGTAAAAATGACGAGAGCCATGCTTGTTAAGGCACTGTATAATGTTGCAGGGAATGGGACTAAGGCAACGAAACAGATATTTAATGATGTCAAGCCTGGCGATTGGTATTATGATGCTGTCGATTGGGCGTATAATGCAGGAATTGTTATGGGAGTAGGAGGAAATTGCTTCTCACCGAATACCCAGCTGACAAGAGAAGCTGCATCAACCATTATTTTTAGATTTGTGCAAACCTATCCGGAACTTTTCGGAACGAAGATTGACCTTACTTCCAATAGTTCAGATATTTCGCTCTCCAAATTTGGAGATTCACAAAACGTATCTTCCTGGGCCGTAACAGCAATGACTTGGGCTGTAGGAAATGGCATCATTAATGGATATGAGGACGGAAATATTTACCCGTCAAAAGCCGCTACAAGAGCGGAAATAGCAGCGATTTTTTATAGAGTTTATAATTAATAGGATAATATTGTAAATGCAAAATAATGACTGTGCCCCGATACCATCGGGGCACAGTCATTACTAAAAATGATTATTATTTATATTAGATTTAAATTCTTCAAAGCTTCTTTGGCACCATTAAGAAGAACATCATTTTCTGGAAGTTCCATGACGCTCTTGCCTTTAATGTCATTTGCTGCAAATCCGGGATCGGAAGGAATTTTTGCAATAACTTCAACACCAGGCACTTTGATTAAATCTGCGAGTTCTGGATTCGTGATACGGTTTATTACGATTCCAATACGTTCATATTCAATTAAATCGTCAGACACTTTCTTTATTGTATTGATAACTTGTCCGCCCTTTTTTGACTGATCTGTAACTAGAACAAGATGCGTCACTTTCTCCATAACGCGTCGTTGAATTTGCTCAATTCCGGCTTCACCATCGATAACTACATAATCAAAGTTATTCGCAATCATTCCAATTACTTCTTTAAGATAAGAATTGACCTTGCAGTAACATCCGGAACTTTCTGGGCGCCCAATTGCTAAAAATGCAAACTTGGGTGTTTCTACTAAGGCATCAAAAATTCTAAAACGTGCTTCACTTAATAATTCAAGTGCTTCGCGAGTCTCGCCATTTTCAACACTGTCAACCACACTTGTTCGAATATTATCGAGGGTAAGCTTTACATCCACGCCAAGAGCTACTGACAGCCCAACAGCAGGATCCGCATCAATTGCTAGAATTTTTTTGTCCGGATACCGATCGGATAATACACGCACCATGCAGGCAGAAATGGAAGTCTTGCCTACACCGCCTTTTCCTGCGACAGTAATAATTTTTGCATCTTCGCTCATGATCTGCTTGCCTCCGTATTGTTTTTCCTTGCTGCCTGCTTAGCGGCGGCACCGAAATGGAGCTCTTTCATCCCTTCCACTTCATCACAGACATCCTTCAGCTGACAGACAGAACAATCTGTTGGTATACCCTCAAGTATATGTGTTAGTGTTGAAGTTATCTTATCTGCCATATTGGCAGTAACGGTGAGAGCATTATAGTCAATACTGGGATCGGTAACAAAGATTACCTTAACATTTAGAACATTTGCATTTTCTTTATATTTCTTAATATAACTTGCTCCGACAGCTTTGAAGCTAATATGCCGCTTTACGGCATCCTTGCTGATTCGAACCTGTTCACGGAAAGACTCTGGAGACATACGAACCATATATCCAACAGGATATACATGGTATTTGCAGAACTCAATATCTTTTAAGGTTCGATAAACGACTTCATCATCGTCATCCAAAACTCCGACACGAATTAGTACAATTCTTGCAAAAGGAGTATCAGAACGCAGTTTCGTAAGATCGGGCCCATATAGAATAGTTTCATCCTTATTCACATAGTCGGGATTTGTTGTGTGCAATATATAATTTGCAGAACCTAGCCCGTCAGCGCCCAATTCAAACGCGGAATCCGACCGCAGAACAAGCTCCGCGCTGCCATTATCTGGCCATGCATCGGAAGGGTTATAATCCCAGGAAATGGATTTTTTCCCCTGCAGCAATTTGTTTGTTTCGTCAATCAATTTGTTGTATAGTTCCATAAAAGCTCCCCCCATTTAGTAATAGCAAATAGTTAAATCAAGGTAAATAGTCGTGAGTCTCTACCTTTTGAAACATTCTAGATATGTTATTTATATTATATACCAAAGAACTAACAATAATGTAGTAATTGCCACATTGCGATTGAGTACGCTGAGCTATTAAAGGGAATTGAGAAAGCATTTTAAATGATGTATTTTATCAAATCAGCATATAAGTATATTTTTATTATAAGGTAAAACTAAGTTGAAAATATTACGGAAATTTATATAGTATATAAAGCATAAACATATTATCAACAAACGGGAGCCAATATATAAGATAGTATTATGCTGAGGGCTGCTTTGAAAAAATTTATTTTATTATTAACAGGAATATTGACATTCATTACAATAAGCGGCTGTAGCCGCATGCATTTGACAGATGAAGATGTGTTAAATGAGGAACCAACAATCGTTACAACAGTATTTCCAGCGTATGATTTTGCTAGAGCCATTGCTGGAAACCGAGCTAATGTGATTCTGCTAGTTCCGCCAGGTACGGAAATACATGATTATAGCCCTAGTCCTGGGGACATGAAGCAAATACTTCATAGTTCTCTATTCATTTATAATGGCGGTGAATCCGACGCTTGGGTGGAGGAACTTATTAATTCCTCCGACTCAAGGGTAAATCAGTTACGTATGATGGATTGCGTAGATTTAATCACGGAGCAAATTACGGAGGAAATGTTTTCTCATGAGACCAATGAACAGGAACCGGATGAGCATGTTTGGACGTCTCCGCGAAATGCGGCAACAATTTGCAACGCCATATGTAATGAATTAACGAAACTAGATCCAGAAAATGAAAAAGTATATCAGAAAAATAGTGCTGCCTACACGCAAAAACTTACGCAGCTCGATATTCAATTTCAAGACATAGTAGATACGTCTCCAAAGAACCTTCTTGTTTTTGCAGATCGATTTCCCGCAAGATATTTTACTGATGAATATGGACTTCAGTATGCGGCTATATACCCTGGGTGCTCAGAAGAAAGCGAAGCATCTGCGCGCACAATTGCTCGAATCGTAGAGATCGTAAGGGAAAATAATATTTCTTGTGTTCTATTCATTGAAATGTCCAATAGAAAGATAGCGGATATTATCTGCGAGGAAACAGGGTGTGAAAGCGCCGAGTTCAACTGTTGTCACAATATATCAAAGGATGATTTTGAAAGCGGGAAAACATATATTGATCTTATGACAGAAAACTTAGATACAGTTCGAAAGGCATTGAGTTGATGGCACTGTTAGAATGTAAAAATTTAAGTTTCTCTTATGAAGGAGATGTCGTTTTAAGGAGAGTTAATTTTATTGTAGAATCTGGAGATTTTCTCTGCATTGTCGGCGAAAACGGTTCAGGAAAAACGACTCTTATGAATGGCATATTAGGCTTGAAAAAGCAGGATTCCGGACAAGTTATTATGGGTGAGGGGCTTGTTCAAAAGGAAATTGGCTATTTGCCTCAGAGAAATGATATTCAGAGAGACTTTCCAGCCAGTGTTATGGAAGTTGTATTGTCCGGACGTCTGAATCAGATGAAAAGACGCCTGTATTACAGCGCAGAAGATAAGCGCATTGCAAGGGAAAACTTAGAGCGGCTTGGAATACTGAATCTTTCAGAATCCGGTTTCCAAAACCTATCCGGAGGCCAGCAACAAAGGGTTCTGCTTGCAAGAGCCCTGTGCGCAACGAAAAAACTTCTCCTTCTTGATGAGCCCGCAGCAAGTTTGGATCCTATCGCGCAAAATGAATTATATAATACAATTAAACTTATTAATTTATGCGATAAAATCACTGTTATTATGGTCACGCACGACATCCAAAATGCTGCTCGCTTTGCATCCCATATTCTGCATTTGGGCAATGAACAAAAATATTTTGGTTGCATTGAAGATTACCGAAAGAGTACATACTGGAAGCGAATTACGGGGGCAGTGAACAATGATCATTGAAATGCTAAGTTATCATTTTATCGTTAGGGCACTCATTGTTGGTTTGATAATTTCTTTATGCTCTTCCTTACTTGGTGTACCTCTGGTGCTTAAAAGATATTCTATGCTGGGCGACGGCCTTTCTCATGTCAGCTTTGGCGCAATGGCGATTGCAACTGCATTGAATTTTTCCCCATTGTGGTTTTCCTTACCGATTGTGACTCTATCCGCGGTTGCGCTTCTTTGGATAAGTCAAAACAGCAAGATTAAAGGAGATTCTTTGATTGCCATTATATCAACCAGTGCATTGGCAATTGGCATTATTGCAGTTTCAATCACAACAGGGATGAATAAGGACATTTCAAACTATCTATTTGGGAGCATACTTTCATTAAGCAGGGAGGATGCTATATTAAGCGCAATCGTTGGCGTTTTTGTTATCATTGGCTATATACTTTTCTACCCGCGTATTTTTGCAGTTTCCTTTGATGAAACATTTGCTAAAGCAACAGGAGCAAATGTAGGATTATATAATTTGCTGATAGCAATTTTAACCGCATTGACAATTGTTCTTGGAATGAGGATGATGGGAGCATTGTTAATATCAAGCCTGCTTATTTTCCCAGCAATATCTGCGATGCGTATCTTCAACAAATACATTCAAGTAACTATGGCAGCCGCTTTGTTTTCGATTATTGCTTTTATAATTGGATTTTATACTTCATACGTGTCCGAAATACCGACAGGACCAGCTGTTGTTGTTACAGACTTAGCTGGACTGGCTATTTTCAGCATTATTGGTAAAAGGAAACGGCACAGACCAATTATAGCGAAATAATATACATAAAATATATTGAAACAGTAATAATTATTTGTTAAATTAGGTAATAATATGCAAAACAGAGAATAAATTATCATTTCGCTGTTGATTTTATCAATTTACAATGCTAATATGCTAATACTAAGTGAATTTACAGATCCAACAAGAGCTGTAAGCATCATATGGTCAATACATTCTGAAAAATTTTGGCAAAATAGAGACGTTTATTCTTTCAATTTTTTTGCTTCGTGGTTGACAAAAGGAACAGGCAAATAAATGGCTATTGTATTCGATGGCCAAAAATTGATAATAATATTTATGGGTATAGGAGGAAAAAAATGAAAAAGATTATTGCATTATTACTTGCAGTGTGCCTTACTTTCGCATTATGTGCATGTGGAACATCGTCGGGGACGGTTGAATCAACTTCATCCCCAAGTGCCAGCAGCTCAACAGCGGCAATTAAAACGGTTTCTGCGGGAGAACTTCATATGGCAACAAATGCGGCATTTCCGCCGTATGAAAGTGTTTCTGATGACGGAGGATTTGAAGGAATTGATGTTGAAGTTGCAACGGCAATTGCGGAAAAACTCGGCATGACGCTTGTTGTAGATGATATGGACTTTTCCTCAGTCATCACTTCTGTTCAAACTGGGAAAGAAGATATTGCTATGGCTGGGCTTACCGTTACGGACGAACGCAAGCAAAATATTGATTTCACTGACCCTTATGCTACAGCAGTTCAGGTTATCATTGTTCCAGAAAATTCTGATATTCAATCTGTAGACGATTTAGAGGGAAAGATGATCGGTGTACAGGAGGCTACAACGGGCTATTCCTATTGCTCCGATGATTACGGTGAAGATCACGTCACAGCTTACACAAATGGTGCTACTGCCGTGCAGGCCCTCATAAGTGGTAAAGTTGATTGTGTTGTAATTGATCAGGAACCCGCGAAAGCATATGTTGCCAGCAATAATGGGTTGAAGATTCTAGATACGGCATATGCAGAAGAACAGTATGCTATTGGTGTATCTAAAGATAATCCAGAATTGTTGAAGGCTGTAAATGATGCATTGAATGAATTAATCAGCGACGGAACGGTTCAGTCGATCGTTGATAAGTACATTAAAGCGGAATGATTACCAGAGAATGTTTACACGTCAAAAGGCGGCGTCAGCCGCCTTTTGACGTGTAATTGAAACTATTAATATTAGCGGATAAATAAACCCCCTTCTTAATATTCTACATATTCTACGGGAGTCCATTATTTCGAGTATCTTTATAGACAAGCAAGGAGAAGACAGAAAGTGTCCGATTTTTTTTATGATCTTGGCTCCCAGTTCTATCAAAATTTCATTGAGGCGGATCGATGGCGTCGCTATCTTGATGGATTGGGAATATCTTTTACGGTCACAATAGGCGCATTAGCTTTAGGAATTGTTCTTGGAGTTCTTGTAGCAATTGTAAGATCATCTTATGAACAGAAGCAAACGAAAAAAAGCGGCTGGCTAAAATTCGTGAATGCAATTTGCAAAATTTACATTACTGTAATTCGCGGAACTCCGATGATGGTTCAATTACTAATAATGAATTTTGTTATTTTTCAGTCCAGCAGGAACCTTGTTGGTATTGCAATTCTCGCATTAGGAATTAACTCCGGTGCCTATGTATCCGAGATTATCCGTAGTGGAATAATGTCTATTGATCGCGGACAGATGGAAGCAGGTCGCTCCTTAGGACTTACTTATGGTGTTGTAATGCAGAACGTAATAATTCCGCAGGCGGTCAAGAATATTTTACCTGCACTTGGGAATGAAATGATTACATTATTCAAGGACAGTTCTCTTGTAACCGTCATTGGACTTGCGGATCTTACAAAAGTCGCGATTCAAATTCAGGCCAAAACCTATCAAGCCTTTATGCCATTTATCGGCATTGCCTGCATATACTTAATTGTTGTTATGATCCTTACCAAATTGCTTGATGCTTTAGAAAGGAGGCTTCGCAGAAGTGAACGGTAATGAGCATTTCCTGTATATAGAGCATTTAAAGAAAGCTTTTGGTGACAACGAAGTCCTCCACGACATTACGAATCATATTGATAAGGGGGAAAAAATAGTAATCATTGGGCCTTCAGGCTCAGGGAAGTCAACATTTCTGCGATGCATGAATTTGCTTGAAATTCCTACTAGTGGCAGAATTGTTTTTAACGGCGTAGATATTACTAATGAAAAAGTTGACATTAATGCAATAAGAAGACAAATGGGAATGGTTTTCCAGCACTTTTATTTGTTCCCCAATTTGACTGTCCAAGAGAATATAACTTTGGCACCTGTTAAAACTGGTTTAATGGGCAAGGAAGAAGCAATAAAAACCGCAGAGTCTTTGCTTCGCCGTGTGGATCTCTATGATAAAATTGACGCATATCCTTCTTCACTTTCGGGAGGACAGAAACAACGAATTGCGATTGTCAGAGCGCTAGCGATGAAACCTAGTCTAATGCTGTTTGACGAACCAACATCGGCCCTTGACCCCGAAATGGTCGGTGAAGTTCTGCAAGTTATGAGGGAATTAGCAGAGGAAGGCATGACGATGGCTATTGTTACGCATGAGATGGCTTTTGCTAGGGAAGTAGGAAATAGGGTATTGTTTATGGATTGCGGAGAAATTCTTGAAGAAGGTACACCTGCAGATATTTTTGGAAATCCTAAAAATCAAAGACTAAAAGATTTTCTTTCTAAAGTTTTATAATTGCTTTTTCCTTTTTCAGATAGATAGATAGATGAATTGTAAGAAGGCTTCAATAGCAATTAGGCATGGGATTTCACCATATGTGAAAGGAGTCATATATGAAACTTCTCGTCGAAAAAATATGTGCAGACGCAAAACTCCCAACAAGAGGCTCCTCTAGTGCAGCAGGTTATGATCTTTATGCTTGTATCCAAGAGGATGGAATTGTAATAAAACCTCATGACAATGCAATGATCGGAACCGGATTAAAAATTGCAATTCCAGCAGGTTATTTTGGAGCAGTTTTCGCTAGGAGCGGCTTGGCTTCAAGAGAAGGTCTCCGACCCGCAAACTGCGTTGGAGTATGCGATAGCGATTATCGCGGAGAATATACGGTTTGCATTTATAATGATAGTGATGAAGAACGTTTAATTTTTTCGGGGGATAGAATTGCGCAACTGGTCGTTTTACCATGCCAGGATATTGAATTCCAAGTTGTTTCAGCTCTTAATGATACAGAACGGGGAGCAGACGGCTTCGGAAGCACGGGGAAATCCTGAATAGAATAATACAAAACAGAAAGTGCAGGAGGCCTATTCAAGATTATGCACCTTCTGATTTAGGAGAAAAACGGCAGTAGTTGCGGGGATTAATAAAGTTCCAGAAACTTTTTCTCCTGTCATCATATTAGTAAGAATTTTCCTGAGCGGATAGAAATACGTTTTTTTAGAACGGTTTATCAAGATAACTGCGAGTTCTTCTTTCGCATGTCGAAGGATAATGAGAACATCCTTACCGAAAAAGCCAAAAGAAGCAGAGCCTGTCCCTAGTGAAATATAGTTATGGCGTAGACTAGAGAGTTTTTTATAGTATTCAATCGGAGACTTCAATCCTGGCTTATAGTAACCGCGGTTAAATGGATCACGGCAACCGCTCATTCCTACTTCATCTCCGTAGTATATTGAGGGCATCCCTGGAAGGGAAAACTGTATGGCAGCGGCAATCTTTTCCAGATCGCTGGCTGTCTGCAGCTCAGTGGTAGTAAGAGTATAATGGGCTCTTTTCGAAATCGGCCATTGATTCGTGTCCTCATTGATTGCTAAATTTGTGCGAAGTCTCTCAACATCATGACTACTCATTAAGTTCATAAGACAATTATACATTTCTGGTGGATAGTTATCTCTCTGACTCTCCAAAAAGCAGGAGAGTTGCTCAGCATCGATGTTATTATGAAGAAAACGAAGGATTTCTGCTCTTAGTGGATAATTCATAACCGAGTCAAGAGAAGTGCCAAGAGCATACTTCCGCTGTTTTCCATAGCTTACTTTCGTTACAGCATCTTCCCAAACTTCGCCAATTAGAGCCGCATCCGATTTTTCCGCTTTTGAAGATTTGCGGAACTCGAAAAGAATTTCATCTGGGATCTCATCTGCGACATCAATTCTCCAGCCGGAAGCTCCTCTCCGAAGCCAAAGTTTAATAATGCTATTTTTGTCGTGAATAATATAATTTTGCCATGAAGCATTATTCTTATTTACCTCCGGGAGATCATAAAAACCCCACCAGGATTTATAAAGATTCGGAAACTCCTTAAATTTATACCAAGAAAAATATTGAGAATCTTTGCTTTGAAATGCGCCGACTGTGGGGTAGTGATGATAGCGGTTGAAGTAAATGCTATCCGCTCCCGTATGGGAAAATACACCGTCTAATATTATATGAATACCTTGTGATTCAAACGCTTTGCAGAAATGCTGAAAGTCAGCGACCGTCCCTAATATGGGGTCAACATTTTCATAATTGGCAGTATCGTATCTATGATTTGAAGAGGCCTCTACGATTGGATTCAAGTAGATAACATTAATACCTAAATCCTTAAAATATTGAATGTTCTTCAGTATTCCTTCCAGAGTGCCTCCATAAAAGTCGTTTGGTACATAAACACTTTCTCCGTCGGAAGCTTTATACTTGATTTGCTCATCAAGATTTTCGTGAAATTCAATTTTCTGCCCTAGAGTTTTATGATAGGAAATCCCAAAGCGAATCGTGTCCAAATTCATACGGCAAAAGCGATCCGGGAAAATCTGATAACACACTGCATTCTTCAACCAATCGGGAGTTATAAAGCCTTTTTGATAAACGGTGAGGCGAAACTCGGATGAAATATCAGTTGACAGTACTCCATGACTTCCGGACGCATCAGGTATAAGCCAAAGAAAACCTTTGCTCGTACTTAAACGAAAAGAGTACCAATAAGCCATGGGGCTGGTGCCGGTATTCCAAATTAAACTATAGCCGGTAGGCCCTTTTAACATGGGATAAAAGATTGGACTGCTGCTGTGATTACTGAGAACAAAGTCAACACTTGCAATCTCCTTCGATAAAGTTGCAACGTGGAATTTAATATTCGTATCGGTCGCGACTGCTCCGCATGGGCTTCTATAAAAATCATCGTTAGATATATGTTGCGCAACTGGATTTGAAATTGTGTATTCCTTAAATATGGAAATTAACGCAGCGGTTCTAGGCTGTAGAACAGCAAGTAAATTTATATTAATATCGTAGGAAATATTGGAAAAGCAGCGGGTAACGATACGTACAGCATCATTAATTGGTAATAGCTCATCATCAAGAAGCGTACGAAACAGTTCAAATGGTGCAACTGGAGAATCAGACTTTAGGTATCCATATATTTTAGCAATTTCTTGCGAATTTTTTTTGCAGAGAAAGACAGCCAATTGAATATCGCAGGAGCATATAGCATATTCATAGGCTAATGAAAAATCAAAAGACGGAGGCAAATCAAAGCTCCATTTTCCATTTTCAAGACTTGCCTCACAGCTCATGCGATTAATATATGAAATAAGAAGTTTTGAGTCCGATCTCCAGAATTCTCTGTAGCTTCCGCCAAAATAAATTGTAAATTTTGGATTTAGTTGACTAGACATAAATATTGTTCTAAATACTGCTCTGCGGTGTTTTCAAAACTGAAATCCGATGACATACATGCTTTCCGCAACCGGTTTAATAATTCCTTATCATTAAAGACATTTAGTGCTTTTATTACGGCATCTTTCATCTCATGAGCGTTGAAATTCGCAAAGGAAAATCCGTTGCCTGTTTGCTCATATTTATTGTAAGCCTGTACGGTATCTTTTAGACCTCCAGTTTCCCTTACAACAGGTATAGTTCCGTACTTCATGGCGATCATCTGGCTGATTCCACAGGGCTCAAACCGAGATGGCATTAGCAAGAAATCGCTACCACTATAAATCATATGTGCAATTTTATCGTTATAACCTATATAAGAGCACACACGTCCTTTATATCGCTCCTCTGCATATCGGAGATATTCTTCATATTTTTCATCTCCAGTGCCCAATATGACAAATTGGAGATTGTTGTATAAAACAAGCTCATCTAACATTCTTATAAGCAAATCCAACCCTTTTTGTTCAGTAAGTCTTGTAACCATGGAAATAATTGGGATGTCTGGATTTTGCTCTAAGCCAAGACTAGTCTGAAGATAGGCTTTGCAAGTACCTTTTCCGCGTAAGCATTTCGGCGTGAAATGTTCGGGAATGTCTGGATCAGTTTCCGGATTATAAAGATTGTAATCAATGCCGTTCAATATGCCACATAGATCTGCAGACCGAAATTGAAGAATGCCTTCGAGGCCTTCTCCATAGTAGGAATTTTGAATTTCACAGGCATAAGCTGGGCTTACCGTATTTATTTTATCCGCGAAAACACAGCCGCCTTTCAGAAAGTTTGCGCATCCGCCCGCTTCTAGATATTCCGGCGTATAAAATCGACTCTCTATGCCTAGCAGATCTTGCAGGAAATCAAAACCACATTTTCCTTGGTACATAATATTGTGTATGGTCAGCAGAAATTTCCGTTTTTCCTGCATCCCACCTACGTACTGTGTTTTAGCAAGGAACGGGATAAGGGCTGTCTGCCAGTCATTGCAATGAATAATATCGGGAGAAAAATCAATATTTGGGAGGCAGTCCAATACTACACGCTGGAAAAATGAGTACTGTTCTACCTCCGCGTTTCCACCTCGATATATGCTGTCTCCGAAGTAATAATTACTGTCAATCAAATAATATGTAATGCCGTTAAGAACAAGTTTCTCTACGCCTGCATACTGTCTTCTCCAACCTAAAGAAACATAAAAGTAAAACAAGTGTTCAACTTCAGGCTCGTATTTTTCCTTTATCAAATGATGATAGGGCAGTATAATCCTGGCATCAACTCCTAATTTTTGCAAATACATTGGGAGTGCTCCAACGACGTCTGCTAATCCGCCGGTTTTAATTAGCGGCACACATTCCGCGCTCGCAATCAAAACCTTAAGACCGTTTGCGCGATTGCTTATTTCCTGCTTTTTCACGTCATTCATATGCAATATTGACTGCGGCAATGAAAAGTCCAGCAGCCTAACCTCCTTTGAAGTAATGCAATCCAATGGACTGTGTGCCGTGCATGATAATAATTTTACTAAATTCTGGAATAATGAAACAGATTTCCTAATGATTGTTTTTCAATCTACCCAATGTCCCTTTCTGCATTTCCCATATCAGATATACCTTTAGCTGAATAGTTTTTAAGAGCTCTCCTCTGCATTGGAATGAAATGAAAATAAATACAGGAGAGTCCAGGAAGTTTAATTCTGGCGGAGTAGTTCATGTCGAGGAACGGTTCGCAATCAGTTAGAACAGGTTCCAGATTTCCTTTACCATTTCCTCCATACTTTTTATCATTGCTCGTAAGGACCTCGGTAAGTTTACCATAGACTGGAAGAGCAATTTGAAAATCTTCATAGTCCACGGGGGTAAAATTGCAAGCACATACGATATAATCCCATTGGTTTCCATCTTTTGCTAAACGGAGAAATGCTATGCAAGATCTCTCATTATCATCAACATTTAACCACTTGAAACCTTCCCATGAATTATCAATTTCGTACATTGGAGGATGATTACAATAAAAGGAATTAAGATCTTTATAATACAATTGCATCTGTTTGTGCCTGGGATAATCCATAAGCAACCAATCTAAGTGTTTCTGATAATCCCATTCGATGAATTGAGCAAATTCTGATCCCATAAAGATTAGCTTTTTTCCGGGGTGCGCGAACACAAAGCCATAGAGTGTACGAAGGGAGGAAAACTTTACATCATATTCACCCCACATTTTGTTAATCATGGAGGACTTTCCGTGCACAACTTCATCGTGTGAAAATGCCAGAATAAAATTTTCCGAAAAAGCGTACATCATTGAAAATGTAAGTTTATCATGGCATTTAGATCGAAAGTATGGATCTACTGACATGTAATCCAACGTATCATGCATAAAGCCCATATCCCATTTGAAAGTAAATCCGAGTCCCCCTACTGAGGGTGGATAGGTAACCATTGGAAAGGCGGTAGATTCTTCGGCTACAGTAAAGGCCCATGGATATGCTGTGAGCACCGTTGAATTAAATTTCTGCAAAAAAGACACAGCGGCATAATTTATATTATTTCCATCTTTATTGGGAGTCCATTCGCCTGGTTTTCGCCCATAGTCCAGATAAAGCATTGACGAAACTGCATCAACGCGGACACCGTCGACGTGATAAACCTCAAAGAGCTGACAAGCTGATGAAATTAGAAAACTTTGGACTTCCGGTAATGAGTAATCAAAAATAAGCGTTCCCCATTCTGGATGCTCAGCCATACGCTTTTCTTTGCATTCATAAAGCGGGGTACCATCAAAGTTTGCAAGAGCATAGCCATCCTTTGGAAAGTGGGCAGGTACCCAGTCAAGAATTACACCGATATTTTCTCTATGAAGCGTATCAATTAGATACTTAAAATCGTCCGGGGTGCCATAGCGTGAAGTAACAGCAAAATAACCAGTCGTCTGATATCCCCATGATCCTTCATAAGGAAACTCATTGAGAGGTAAAAATTCAACATGGGTAAACCCCATCCGATGACAATAGTTAGCTAAGGGAAGAGCAATTGAACGATATATTTCAGATTTATTCGAAGATATATTTTGCCAGGAACCGATATGCACTTCATAAATGGACATGGGAGAAGCTAATACATTAACATTGGAACGCGCTTTAAGATAATTATTATCTGACCAAAAGTAATCCTTTTCAATATACACTTTTGATGCATGTTCGGGCTCGCATTCAGCGGAAGCGGCAAAAGGGTCAGCTTTTAAATGCAGACTCCCATCTTGAGCTGTGATTGAATATTTATATAAGTCGCCATATTGTAAATTGGGAATAAAAGTACACCAGAAGCCGCCTTCTATCGCAGTCATGGGGTTTGCTTCAGAAGACCAATGGTTAAAACTTCCGACCACAGATACGGATTTTGCGTGCGGTGCCCACGTTAGAAAGAGAAACATGCCAATATCGCTGATATAATGACAGCCTAAAGTTTGCCAAGCCTTGCTGGCATTACCAGTATTAAAAAGATATAGATCAGATTTATTAATGTATTTAGATATGAAATCTTCCTGAACCATAGGTCCCCCAAAAGTCAGATAAGTTCCCAAATATGAACTAGAGCAGATGAATGTAAAAAAAGCTGATAAAAAAACTTCTTTATATTATTTTACTAATTATGTTTATGAATTTCAATTCACCTGAGTGAGAATGGCAAATTATGAAATTAGCATGCGTAAATAAAAAGAGTTGAATATACAGGAAGTACGTTATAGGACAGAAATATAAAAATTAAAAATTCGGTGGCATTAATGCGAATGCTGTTTTGTTAGGGGGGGGGTAGTTTTTGACAAATAAATACCCCTAAGATATACTTCAATAAAAAAGAAACAATGGTAAATGTGCGGTGTACCGTATAGGAAAGGATATATTATAATCGATGGATATAGAACAAATTTTTTCAAAATGTGATCATACTCTCTTAAGGCAGGACAGCACGGCATCTCAAATTCGGGATTTGTGTGATCAGGCTATAGCTAATAATTGCGCATCCGTATGCATACCTCCTTGCCATGTGGCAGGAGCAAAAAGATATGTTGGAGACAATATAAGTATATGTACCGTAATCGGGTTTCCGAATGGATATGCAACGACAGCAGTAAAAGCCTATGAAGCTGCTGATGCGATAAAAAACGGTGCAGACGAGATTGACATGGTTGTAAACATTTCTATGGTAAAAGACAACTGCTGGAATGATGTACGTCAAGATATACGGGAAGTTCGGGCAGCATGCAAAGATAAAGTTCTGAAAGTTATTATTGAGTGCTGCTTATTGACAGAAGATGAAAAAATCAAACTTTGCGGAATTGTCGCGGAATGCAATGCAGATTTTATTAAGACTTCAACTGGGTTTTCCACTGGCGGTGCGACAATAGAAGATGTAAAATTATTGAGAAAATATTCACCGCCTCAAGTTAAGGTGAAAGCCGCTGGGGGCATTCATACAATAAGGGAAGCAGAAGCTCTAATTGAGGCTGGCGCTGATAGAATTGGCTCAAGTCATCTTCTGGATGACATGCTTAATACTAAAAATACTTTACGGTGTTGTGACTTAAATCAAGACCTCAAAGAAACGGATGTAGCACAGCATTTGGCTGCAGATTCTTCAATTAGAGCAGGTCTGCAAGATAATGATGAATTTGAGGAGAAAAATGGTAAAGACGTGAATATTGCGCAGAACATTGATGATGGTTCCGTCGACAAGGCTGATAATCAAGATGCCGAGACCCATTCCGATTTAGAATCTCAATAATCAGCGAAAATAGCAACATTAGGTATTGACATAGAATTTTACTTTTGTTATAGTATCAAGGCAAATAAAGCAGGATATCCTCGTCCTCACCCAGCGATTTAAGTTGTTGTGGTCAACATTTGTAGCGTAAGGCTTCTATGTGTGAACGCGGATATTTTGTATTCGCGTTCTTTTTTTTGGAGGTGTTCGAACATCGCAAACACAGAGCTTTTTATAAATGAGGCAATCAGAGACAGTCAAGTCCGCCTCATTGGACTTCAGGGAGAACAGCTCGGAATAATGTCCAGCCGGGAAGCCTTGAATATTGCCTATGATGCTGGATACGATTTGGTTAAGATATCACCTAATGCCAAGCCGCCTGTTTGCAAGATAATGGATTATGGAAAATACCGCTTCGAACAAGGCAAACGGGCAAAGGAGGCAAAGAAAAATCAACGTGTAATGGATGTCAAAGAAATAAGAATGTCTCCTAGTATTGGCGAAAATGACATCAATACAAAATTAAAGAATGCAAAAAAATTTTTATCCGAAGGGGATCGTGTCAAAGTGACGGTTCGCTTTCGGGGGCGTGAGATGGCCCATACAGAGTTGGGAAAGGCATTATTGGATAAGTTTGCCGAAAGATGCCAAGACGTTGGAAACCTTGACAAAGCCCCTAAACTTGAAGGAAGAAACATGTCTATGTTCATTTCACCGAAATCACAAGCAGCGATAAA
Source organism: uncultured Eubacteriales bacterium (assembly GCA_900313925.1). Taxonomy (GTDB): domain Bacteria; phylum Bacillota; class Clostridia; order Oscillospirales; family Oscillospiraceae; genus UBA2922. The sequence continues at coordinate 33,202 of OMTF01000040.1, forward strand.
GAAAAGCGAGAAGGCCCAAAAAAAGCTTGAGCCGCACACTGCTGATGATAAAGAAGCAAAAGATTAAGAATAAGGATTTCCTGCAGAGTCTACAAACTATTGCGGTTTACTCTACAGAGTAAAAGGAGAGATTAGCCATGCCAAAATTGAAATCCCATAGTGGAGCAAAAAAAAGATTTAACCTTACTAAAAATGGAAAAGTCAAACGCGCACATGCGTTTAAAAGCCATATCCTGACGAAAAAGGACACAAAACGGTGCAGAAGACTTCGTTCCAGTACTTATGCGGATGATACGAATGTCAGCGCAATAAAGAAAATGATTCCTTATAAATAAGTCTGAAAGTTAGGAGGCTAAAATTATGGCTAGAGTAAAAGGCGCAATGATGACGCGCAAACATAGAAATAAAGTTATTGGTCTTGCAAAAGGCTATTGGGGAAACAAATCTAAGCATTATAAAATGGCAAACCAGCAATTAATGAAGTCTGGCAGATATGCGTACATAGGAAGAAAACAGCGCAAGCGGGACTTTAGAAAATTATGGATTACTAGAATTTCTGCTGGCTGCAAAATGAATGGCATGAATTACTCAACGTTTATACATGGTTTGAAAACTCTTAATATTGACCTAAATCGCAAAGTCCTGTCAGAAATGGCAATTCATGACCCCGAAGCATTTGCTTCACTTTGCGAAAGAGTTAAAAAAGGTATTGCATGATTATAAATTAAAGTTGTATCTTAATTCATATCGTTAATGCATTACTTAAGTTATTTTTCCGATACATATCTTGAAAAGACTAAAATGAGCTGCGCCTTGACGGAGGTACGGCTCATTTCTTATCGTGCGCCAGGCGGCGCATGTTTCAAACTGATGAGAATCCGGAGCTTGCCCGATATTGGAATAGCCATAGCCGAAGGCAAGGGTATCCATCGTGAGATGGAATCTGCAGCAAGCCAGATTCGGGGTACCTACTAACTCGAGAGCAAGCCTCTTACCTGACAAGCAGAAATCGCCTATAAGCTGCATGCGATTTTTAGTCTACGATTCAAGCCAAAGTCCAATAACTACATGAAATCTCCTGGAAATGGTGAGGCCGGCAGATGGTGGAAAAGATACGCAAGGTACCCAGGGAGACCTGAACGCTCAGGAGCCTGCAGAAACCATAGTAACAGATAGGCAAAGGGTGGAGAAAACAGAAATTTCAATACGACTTGTAAAGGAAGAAAGAGCTTAGGATGAAGAAAACAAGCAAGGAAGTGACTTTCAAAGGAAAAACAAGAATGCAAGAATAATTTGAGCGCATCGCTCTTTCAACTATTTAATGTATTTGAGCCGGGGTTAAAAGGCACGGCGTTCCGTGTTTTCAATATATCGTCTGCATAGTGAAAACACGGAAGAATACTTGAATTGGAGGCATTCTAAATATCAGTATAGGAAAATGCAATTAATGAGCAAGCAGCAATATGTATTCTTCGATCATACTGCTGATTGCTCATTAATTGACTTTATGAGCTTCATCAAAAAGGCATATTTGCTCCGCCACTCATTTTGCTCATCGCTTCATTCGTAGCTTCATCGCTTTGTCTTAACGCTTCATTAACAGCAGCGAGTATCATATCCTGAAGCATTTCTATATCATCCGGATCAACCGCTTCCGGATCTATTTCAATACTTTCAAATTCTCTGCTGCCCAACATAGTTGCCTTAACAGCTCCGCCGCCGGCAGTAGCTTCATATTTTCTAGACTCTAAATCCTTTTGCATCTGAAGAAATTCCTGCTGCAGCTTTTGGGTCTTTTTGATGAAGTTCATTTGGCTTCCGCCGCCTCCACCACGATAATTACCACGGTATCCGCCTTTCGCCATTATTTATTACCTCCTATAAAATGTACCTCTTTAAATTTTCCCAACTCACGAACATCGTGTATTTTGCGTTGAGAGGAATCTAGATCTTTTATAAAAACTACATTGATATTTTTGTTTAGCACAGAATGGCAGGCTTCTATGAGTTTTTCTTTATTTCCTTTATCTAAATATTGATTATAGGATAATTCACTAAAGAATTTTATAGTAAGCGTTCTACCTTCAAGATGCCCAGCCATTTCATTTTTATTTCTAAGAATAGGGAGGAGGCCCGGGGGAAAATCTTTCCGATTCTGAAGCGATTCAACAATCTGGTTCCAAGCACTTTCCTCTGTGATTTCTGACGCGGCAGAATTAGCGTTTTCAGAAGAGACTGTTGAAACAGATATACTTTTTTCTTGGAGAAGATCCGCAGAATTATCTGCGCCGGTAATTGCATCGAACTGAACCTCAGAAATTTTCCTGCTATCGGATTCAGATTTCTTATGCGATTCTTTTTCTTCAACGTCCATTTTTACATCCGCTGATGGACTTTCAACCGAGTGAAAATTGTGGTTATGTTTTTGAAGAGGCTCTGCCGCCGACATAGGGTTGTTATACTGTAGGCTAGATGCGCGATAAGGATAGAATAAATCGGGCCGGCATAGATTCATAATACACAATTCAGCAACTGTTTTATCGTTGTAAGCGGCCTTTAAATCAGATTGTGACATTTGAATAATCTCGATATCCCTTATGATTTCATTAGAAGTAATGCCTTTCGATAAGATTTCAAGAGAATTTTTATCATATATTCCAGATAATAAGGATTCATAGCTGTTTGGAGTCACCTGAAAAATTAATAGGTCACGCAACAAATTTTCGAGTTCTTCTAAAACCAAAGTTGGGCTTTTGCCATTAATCCAATATTGCTGAAAACAGAGCAATGCTTCGGAGACGTTTCGCGAAAAAATCTTTGATAGAAGATCTTGCGATGCAACCCCACCAAGCATTCCTAAAGTGGAGTATATGCTGTCTACGGTTACATTACCATAAGAGGCACATTGATCTAATATAGAAAGTGCATCGCGCATACCACCATCGGCAAGCTGCGCAACAAGATGCAGGGCATCTGGGGATATTGCTATTTCTTCTTTTTTGGAAACTAACGTGAGCTGCTCCTCAATTTTAGCAATAGGAATGCGCCGAAAATTATGACGTTGGCAACGAGACAGTATTGTATTAGGAATATTTTTCAATTCAGTGGTTGCCAGTATGAATATCAAATGCTCCGGTGGTTCCTCTAATATTTTTAACAGAGCATTAAAGGCGGAATTAGAAAGCATGTGGACTTCATCAATAATATATACCCGTTTTTGCAATGCGGCAGGAGAAAATACGGCTTCATCCCGTAACGCGCGCACATCATCAACACCATTATTGGAAGCGGCATCTAATTCCACGACATCCATTTCAGTACCCGCTTCGATACTTTTACAAGCTTTACAAGTACAACATGGATTGCCATTAATTGGATGTTCGCAGTTGACAGCTTTTGCTAGTATTTTAGCACATGTTGTTTTACCTGTACCACGAGTTCCAAGAAATAGATATGCATGGGACAGATGCGATTCACGTACCTGGCGCTTCAATATTTCTGTAATGTGTTCTTGACCAACTACTTCGTCGAAAGTTTTCGGACGCCATTTCCTATACAAAGCTTGGTACAAATAAACCCCTCCTGAGTGAATTACAAATATGGAGTGTGAACAGTATGGCTTTTACTGAGACTGCACACTTAAAGTTGAATATATAATATATCCGTTACGCAAACAGCCAACTCAGATCCGGCGCCCTCACGGCACACAAGAAGATCCACTTAATGCTGCTCGATTTCTCGCCTGACATGGTTCATGGTTTCCTGTTGCGTGAGACCGAATCGTCAACGTCACTTATTTACGTCAGACAATACATCATATACCCGCGTTTAAGAATTAACCCCTGCTATAGCGGATTGCAGGTACAGGGCACCGCTGGCTCCCCGGCTAGTGCAGCCTTAGTAAAAGCCACGTGCGTATTTTATCACTAATATATGGAAGAATCAATTTAACCATTATTATTTTGAAGTGGAAAATGAAGTGATGAAGTGTAAGACCGAAGCAGAATAATAAGGTACCGTAGGTACTGTGTGAAGCCTTTCAAAAAATATTAAACAAATAATTTTTTAAAAAAAGGAATACAAGATTCTATTGCCGCTTATTATTGTTACGGATAGATAAAATAAAACACTGAGTTCATTATTAAAAGGTTAACTCAGTGCTTTATTATTGGTGGACCTATCGGAAACCTATTCAAACAATTACAAAATAATTCGTGATTTCGTCAAGAGCCACGCTACTACCCCTGTAAACTCTGATATAGAGCAATGTATCAACAACACGCCCTATGACCCCAATTGTATAGTAAAAACTATCAAACAGCAACAGAAAAACCTATCAGAGCTAGAAATTCAAAC
>OMTF01000024.1 GCA_900313925.1 uncultured Eubacteriales bacterium
TGGAATGGGTCCGCCGCCGAAACTCTATCCGCAACCGCGCGGAGGAAGTCATCCTAACAGAGCTTGTATATGCATAAAGGTAATGCCCGTTATCGGCTTCGTGCTGATAACGGGCAATTTCTTTTCGGGTCATTCCTTTTCTTCCGTGCTGGCAACAAGGCGGTCAAAATCACTTTGGTACAGGCGATCTTGTATCACCCGATACTGCTCAAACTCGCTCTCAGCAAAAGCCTTAGCGATTGCGGCAGTAACCTTTCCCTTGTCTTGCAGAATATCCGCATCGTTGAATTGCAGGAACGCATCCAGCTTGGAAGCCCAATCCATCATTGTCATAGGTATATGCCGTCGGGCCTGTCTGGTGGCATAGTCAAGATACATGGTCACGATTTCATTCAGTTCCTGTATCTCACCTTTGGAAAGATAGTTCTTTGCAATGGTGACATCCGCTTTTACGATCTTTCCATCGGGAGCATTGCGCCATGAGGTCAGGCCCATATGCTCCTTTGTGTGGTCTGCCCGTTCCATAATAACCTCCGCCGCTGTATTGCCGTGAACAGCATAGTGCATCTTGTTCTGCACCGTGGCGAAAAAATCTTTTGTGATCTGGCTGTCAACGGAATAATCAACGGCAGTCGCATAGATGTCCGTTATCTTCTGATAAAAACGTCGTTCACTTGCCCGGATTTCTTGAATCTCGGAGATTAGGTGATCAAAGTAGTCCTCGTCGAAGATTTGACCGTTGATCAGTCGGCTCTTATCCAGAACATAGCCCTGTTTCGTAAAAGTGTCCAGCACTTTTGTCGCCCACTGTCTGAATTGTGTTGCCCTGCCGGAGTTTATGCGGTATCCGACAGCAATAATGGCGGACAGGGAATAAAACTTATATTGGTAGGTTTTTCCGTCATCCGCAGTTTGTGCAAATTTTGCACAAACTGAATCCTCGGATAATTCGCCGCTTTCAAAGACGTTTTTCAGATGCTTTGTGACCACGCTTCTGTCCACGTCAAACAGTTGCCCGATTGCCTTCTGCGTCAGCCATACATCGTGATCCTGCACACGGACTTCAATACCGTCCTCCTGTGCGTCTTTTGTAAATACAAGAAAATCCACCGTACTGTTTCGGATTTGCATATTATTATTCTTTTTATCCGCCATTACAGATCACCATCCTCATCATAGGCAGAATTGTTTTTCTTCGCCCGGCTCTTATACACATTATACTGGTTTTTGCAGCGCGGACTGCAAAAGGCGGAATTGGCCCGGCTGCCGAGAAATACCTTCTGACAGTGCTTGCACAGGCGCAGAGGCTTCATCTCATCCACCAGCATGAAGCTGAACATCATCTGGATGCCTAAAAGCAGGGAATGGAAATCCCAATAGATGGTAGGCTTGTCCAGCAGCTCTATATGATAGGTCGGCGCGATGCCTCCAAACGCAGCCATTGCCTTGCGGTACAGGTTTCTTGTGTCCTCATCTATGGAATCATAATCGTTGTAGTACAGGATGGACGTGCTCAGTGTAAAAGCCCAGTCCTTGAACTGCTGAAGCACCCAGTCATAGGGCTCGGCGTATTCCCGCTGAAAGCTCATGTTCTTTGCCATGGGCTCATCCATAAACGTCATGGTCAGCGCGATCATCGTCCTGTCGCCGGATACGTTCCAGCTGGACTCCACACCCTGCTTTACCACATCCAGCTTGTCAAAGGGATAGAACAGCGACAGGTATTCCTCCGTCCCCATGGACTCCGCCTTTATGAAATGGTTTTTTGGCAGATAGACCGCCTCATAGTCCATAAAGGAAGGCGTGGTGGGAAGTGCTGTCATAAGCCCCAGCAGACCGTAATGGGTAACAAAGGCCATGACCGCCTTTTCGATCTCGTCCTCCGGTCTGCGGTTCATCATCAGCATCCCTACGTTCATGGCTTCCAGAACCATGTCGGACGAATCCTTGAGCGGGTTATATACATCGGGTTTTGCTGTCTTTTCCGGGGTAATATACCGTTTCCCGTCTTTTCCGGTCTTTATCTCATAGCGGTCATACCGCACCCAATGGGAACGGGACTGCGCAAATAAGTTGTTCATGGAATCCGCCCTTTCTGTTGTAACCTAAGTATCTCGCAATCATATTACTATTTTACTCGCCGTTCTTGCTTCCGTCAAGGGCGGCTTTCTTTTTTCTCGGCTTTGTTCTGTTCTCACGGCGTATTACAGCACCCTTGCCCTGTGTCTTCTGCAAAGCGCCGAACTCCTCCATAAACCATCGTTCCCGCAGGGTCAGGCTGCCGCCGCTTTCCAGTTTCTCGCACAGATGCTTATACATCTTCCGCTGGAGATTTTTATGGATCGTCGTCCGCAGCTTTCGTATATTGCGGTCAGTCTGCCCGCGAATGGCGGCAACTTTCGCAGTGCTGTACTGCCTTAAAGACAGATAATACAGCACTTCCTTGTGATCGTCGCTGAGATTGCGGATGAGGTCGGAGATGAATCGGTTTGCCGTCAGCTCGTGCATTTCATAGGGGCAGGAAAAAATGATGTCCAGAAAGTCGCCCCGGCTGAGTTGTCGGAACTTCGGAAGATTCATCCACAACGGTATGACCTTCGGATCAGGTACAGCCATGTATTCAAGAGGAACATCCCCGCGAAGATTTTCATGGTCGCGTTCTCTGCGCTCCCTGTTTCTGTCAAGCCTGTCCCATTCGCCAAGGATATACCGGAAATCCGTTTCCGTTCTTGCCGCGTCCTCCATGCGGGCAAGCGCCTCGGCCTGTATCTGCCGCTTCAGCCGCTTTTCGCTGGTTGGGGCGGCTTCTTCTTCCTCGTCCTCCAGCTCCTGCGTGTAGTCTCTCGGATTCTCGTCCTGCTCCAGCTCGCTTGCCAGCTTTAGGGCGCGTTCAGCGGCAAGGGCTTTCTCCAATGCTTCATCGGCTAACGGCTGGTCGGATGCATCCTCCCATTCGGTGAAGTCATCCTGCTCCACGCTTCGTATGTTCTTTTCTTCTGCTGCCAAGGCGACCTCACCTCCCTCAAAAAAATCTTTATCTTTTTTCAAAAACAGTTCCGTTTTGCACCCCGTATTTCTCCTATTAGTAGAGAAGTAACTGCAAGTAGTGTTACTACGGTTACTTTCTCCATGCAGCACACAGGGAAAGGAGGACGCGGAGTGCAGCAGTGACGTGAATGCAGATATAAGACGCCATCAGCTTACAAATGCCGGAACTACAGTCAGTTTACCAAAAAACTATGAAATTTTCAACTCAGGGAGGGAGAATGCCTATGGTTCAAACAGAAAACAATGCTTCGTATATGACCCGGCGAATTGCCGGAACTGTCTACAAGGTCAAGGTAATGTTCAACGAAAACAGCAGTGAGAGCATGGAGGATAAAATTTTGCGGATTGTACGCAATGAGATGGTTACAAACGACGGAACTTATGATATAATGGCTGTACCACAAATGAGCCGACAGTCTGAAAGGAGCGCCTAATGGCACGATTACAGACTGAAGGAAAGATCACAGCTCTTTACGAAAGACTATCCCGTGACGATGACCTGACCGGGGATAGCAATTCCATCATCAATCAAAAAAATTACCTCGAAGCCTACGCTGCCCAGCAGGGCTATACTGACTGCGTCCATTATACGGATGACGGTTGGTCGGGCGGCAATTTCGAGCGTCCCGCATGGAAGCGGCTGATTGCGGATATCGAAGCCGAAAAGGTCGCCCGCGTCATCGTCAAGGATATGTCACGGGCGGGCCGTGACTATTTGCAGACCGGCTTCTACACGGAAGTCTTCTTCCGGCAGCACGGCGTTCATTTCGTTGCGATTGCAAACGGAGTGGACAGCAACGATCAAAACAGCAGTGAGTTTGCGCCGTTCCTCAACATCATGAACGAATGGTATCTGAGGGATTTGAGCCGCAAACAAAAAGCAGCTGTTCGCGTGAAAGGTGAATCAGGGAAACCCACGACAACCGGCATTATCTATGGATACAGAAAAGATCCCAACGATAAGCATAAATGGCTCATCGACGAGGAAGCGGCAGCTGTTGTGCGGCGCATCTTCCGGCTCACTATCGAGGGCTACGGTCCGTATGAGATCGCTCGGATGCTCTTTGAGGACAAAGTAGAAGCCCCTGCGGTTTACTTTGCAAAAAAGGGCATGGGCGTTTGGAAGAACAAGACGGAGTTTCCAAGCCCCTACAACTGGAGCGGATATATCGTCGGTCAAATCCTTGCCAAGCCGGAGTATATGGGCGATACTGTCAATTTCCGCTCCCATAAGGCGTCGTACAAAGACAAGCACAGCATCCCCAACCCCAAAGAGGACTGGCTGATTTTCAAAGATACCCATGAGGCCATTGTAGACCGGGAAACATGGGAGCTGGCGCAGAAGCTGCGGAAAACGCCGAAACGCATTGACACCTTCGGCGTGGCGAATCCCCTGACCGGACTGTTGTACTGCGCCGACTGCGGCGAGAAGATGTATAACCACCGGCACCGGGGAAACCCGGAGAAAGGAGTTTATCCGTCAGACTTCTTTGATTGCTCCACCTATACCCTGTCCCGGCAGAAGCGGTATAAAGCCTGCACCGGGCACTATATCAATACGAAAGCCCTGCGAGCCCTTGTCCTGGAAACTATCCGCACAGCCAGCGCCTATGCCATCGCAAACAAGGACGAGTTTCTGGAAAAGGTACGGGCTGCTTCGCAGATCCGGCAGCAGGACGCCGCCAAGGAAGCAAAGCGGAAGCTGAATAAGGATCGAAAAAGGCGGGACGAGCTGGACGGGATCATCAAGAAGCTCTACGAATCCTTTGCTGTGGGGCGCATTTCAGAGGAACGCTTTGACAGCCTGCTTGCGGATTATGAGGCGGAGCAAAAGGAACTGGATGTTTCGGTATCGGACGCAGAGGCAAGAATCACTTCCTTTGAGGAGGATACAGTTCGCGCCGAGCAGTTCATGGAGCTGGCGAGGAAGTACACCGATTTCTCTGAGCTGACCACGCCTATGATCAATGAGTTCATTGAAAAGATCATCGTCCACGCGCCGGAGAAGGTGGAGGGCGACAGGGTGCAGCAAGTGGATATCTACCTGAGCTTCATCGGGCAGTTTGAGCTTCCCACCCCGGAACCGACGCCGGAGGAAATAAAGCGGCAGGAACAGCTCAAGCGCCACCGCATCAAGAGCCGGGAACGCTACCAGAAGATCAAGGCAGGCGAACACGCCGTAGGTCAGCCTTTTGCCCTGACCTGCAAATGCTGCGGACAAAAATTTGAGTCCAAACGGACGAACACCCTGTTCTGTGGTCCCAACTGCCGCGCAAAGCATTACCGGACGGAAGCTGCGGAAAGCCGAAGCCGTGAATGTGTTTGCGGAACCTGCGGGACAGCCTTTATGACGACAAGGAGCGACCAGAAGTATTGTTGCGAGGATTGCCGGTACAAGGCACAGATCAAGAGGCAGACCGCCCGGAAGGCAGCGAACAAAGCCGCACAGGCTGAAGCCATAGTTTGAAGGCGGGGTGATAAAAACCATGTGGAGCAACAGCGTGTGGGAGCAGGAGCACCAGAAGGAATTACGCGACAGCTTCCGATATGAACTTCTAAACGGCGGTCCGGAGAACTTCGTTTCCCCTGTCCGGAGGATCATCTGCGGGGGTTGCGGCAATATCTTCTATACCAGAGTGCCGATCAAGAAATACTGTAATGACAAATGTGCAAAGCGGGGTATTTGGAGACACAAACGGGAGCTGCGGCTGGAAAAGAGAAAGGATACAATCTGCAAGACCTGCGGCTGCACTTTTACCCCGAAACGCTCCGATGCGGCCTATTGCAGCAACGCCTGTCGGCAGAAGGCATACAGGCAAAGCGTTACGGATGATGCTAAAAGATTAAAATGATCGCTTACCACTATCTGTAACAAAGCCAGCCAAAGGAGCAATCCTCGCCGTTACGGTTAGAGCAAGTGACCAAAATGATCACTTGCATCAACCGTAACGCAGCAAGGAGAACCGTTACGATTAACGGCAAGTGATAAAAAGCGTCACTTGAAATAACGGTTATACAAAAAGAATACTGTTACAGCTAACGGCAGTGGGTCATAACGGCCCACTGTTTTCTGTGCGAATTGTGGGGTGGGTCATTTTGATCCACCCCACAATAGCCGTAACAGATTTACAGCCGCACTGCGGCAGAAAGGGAATGATTATGAATAGCACCATGAACAGCAAGCCCGTGATTATCGGTATCGACCACGGTTACGGCAACATCAAGACGGCCCATACCTGCTTTAGAACCGGCGTGACCGCATACGACAAGGAGCCCACCTTCAAGAGCGATTTGCTGGTTTATGAGGACCGGTATTATATCATCGGGGACGAGCATAAAGAGTTCGCCGCAGATAAGATGAACGACGGCGACTATTATATCCTGACGCTGGCTGCCATCGCGCGGGAACTGAACATCCGGGGTCTGACAAGCGCAGACGTGTTCCTTGCTGTCGGCTTGCCCCTCACCTGGGTCAGCGAGCAAAAAGACAGCTTCAAGGCTTATCTACTTCGGAACAAAGAGGCGTACTTCTCTTTCCGGGGTAAGGACTACCGTGTGACTTTCGCAGGGGCGGCGGTCTTCCCGCAGGGCTTCTCCGCTGTGGCAGACCGCCTGCGGGAGTTCAGGGGCATCAATATGCTCTGCGACATTGGGAACGGCACCATGAACGTCATGTATATCAATAACGGAAAGCCTGTCGCCAGCCGGTGTTTTACGGAGAAGTTCGGCACCCAGCAGTGCATGATCGCCGTGCGCGAGAAGCTGATGCAGCGTTTTGGCGTGGCCGTGGACGATACCGTGATCGAGACCGTTCTTCGCTTTGGGGAGGCGGACATCGGTAAGCAGTATCTTGACGCCATCCGGGAATCTGCTGCGGAGTATGCAGCCGGGATCATGCGCCGCCTGCGGGAGCATGAGTACAACCCGGAGCTGATGAGGCTTTATGTGGTAGGCGGCGGGAGCTGTCTCATCAAAAACTTTGCGGATTATGACCCTGCCCGTGTTACTATCAACGACGATATCTGCGCTACGGCAAAGGGCTATGAGCTGCTGGCCTCCGGGAGCCTTGGTCGGACGGGAGGCGTATGATGGAGCGGACGATCATCAACACCAATATCCGACTGAACCTGAACAGGCCGGAGGACAGGCAGGCATGGAACTATTTGCAAGCCCTTGACCGGAAGAAATACAAATCCTACAGTCGCGCCGTTGTGGCGGCGGTCAACGAATATTTCGCCCGGCAGGAACGCCTTGCCGCCGATCCCTATCTTGAAACCAGAGAAAAGGAAGACGCCTTTCTTCAGAAGGTGCTGGAGACGATCCGGGAGGGGCTTCAAGCATCCGGCGCAGGGCTTGCCGGGCTGACCGCTCTCTTGCAGGGCGTCCATCCCGCAGCTCCTCCCCCTGAGCCGGTCATGACGGACGAGGATTTGGATACTGCTATGGATTTCATCAACAGCCTTTGACGCTGCCAATCGGGAGAAATTTTACTGCTTCTATTTGAAAAAGTGGCGTCACTATCAAGCACAGCCGCTGTCACTTTTCCGGCGATCACGCCGGGATCGTGGTAGTGGCTGTGCTTTTTCATGTATTTACTACCAAACACGATCATTTTGATAGAAAGGAACGATGAATATGACAGAAAACGAAAAGAAACTATTGCAGGCACAGCACCGATTGGAGGAAGCTCAGGCCAGGGACCGGGTGAAGGAGCGAAAGGCCCGGACGCGGAGGCTGATCCAGGAGGGCGCTATTTTGGAGAAGGTCTATCCCGCTGCGGCGACGATGGAGCTGGAAAAACTGGAGGACTTTTTGCTATGGACATTACGATAACTGTGACGGGACGCTTGGGGAAACCTGAGCGTCCTTCTTTTTTATCCCGAAGGGCGCACTTACTCACCACCCCGAAGGGGCGGTGGTATTGCCTGCGGCAACCGTGCGCTCTGCGAGGCGGATGCGGCTCCTGCAGGAGCCTTATGGACAATGCCACATCACGGTGGTGCTGCTGTCATTGTCCACGCAGTTATCGCAAGCACACCCGCTTTTGCGTCTGTGAGCAGGGGTACAATTTGCACCCCCACCTTGCGCCAACTGCCTGCGAAAATCTGCCACGGGCAGCTTTATCGCAGCTATGGGTATCGCTCCTGCGACACCCATTTTCTTTTTGCGAAAAAGAAACAAAAACAGGTACGCCCTGCTTTGGGGCGTACCCTCGAAAGGACGGTGAAAACGAATGGCGATCTACCACTTGGAAGCCAAGATGGTCAGCAGAGGTACGGGACGGTCTGCGGTTGCCGCTTCCGCTTATCTGAGCTGTGCCAATATCTTGAACGACTATGATGGAGTACGGCACGACTTTACACGAAAGAAAGGGCTTGTCTGGCAGGATGTATTTCTACCGGAGTTTGCTCCACCCGAATGGAAAGACCGAGGTGTACTTTGGAACGCTGTGGAAGAAAACGAAAAGACCAAGGACAGCCGCCTTGCCCGTGAGTTTGTTCCTGCTCTGCCCATTGAGCTGACACCAGTGCAATGGCAAGAGCTTCTAACCGATTTTATTCAAAACAGTTTTGTTGCCGAGGGGATGTGTGCTGATGTGGCAATCCACGATCCGCACCCACCCGGTCATAATCCACACGCTCATATTATGCTGACGGTGCGCCCACTTGATGAACAGGGCAACTGGCAGTACAAGACCGAGAAAGAATATCTCTGTGTCAGAAACGGCGAGGAACGGGGCTTGACCGCCGCCGAGTTCAAATTGGCACAAGATGACGGATGGGAGAAGCAATATCCGTACAAGGTCGGGCGCAAGAAAGTGTATATGCCGCCATCCGAAGCGGAGAAGCACGGATATGAACGAGCCAACAAGCACCCGAAAAGCACCAAGTTCGGCAGACAGAATCCCATAGCAGAGCGTTGGAACAGCGAGGAACAGCTTGTGGAGTGGCGCAAGGCGTGGGCAGACGTGACCAACCGATATTTGGAGCAATACGGACACGATGAACGCATCGACCACCGAAGCAATGCCGCACGGGGACTGGATGAGATTCCCACCATCCATGAGGGCGTGACGGCGCAGGCTTTGGAGCGCAAGGGCATTATTTCTGACCGTTGTGAACTGAATCGGCAGATCAAGGCCGACAATGCGCTGCTGAGAGAATTGAAAGCCGAAATCAAGAAACTGACCGCGCTGGTTGCCCGTACTGTTCCTGCCATTGCGGAGGGGCTGGAGAAACTACGCAGCCGTGTACTGATTTTCTGTTATCAGCTTTCCTATATTCGCAGCGGAAAATCTCATATTCAGAAATCTCTTGCCGTATGGAGGCCGGAATTGGAACGATATATGGGAGTTGTGCAGCAAATCAAGGAAAAGAGCAAGGAGCGCAAGACGCTGGATGCTGAGAAAAAAGAATTGCCAGCGTACCGTGTAAAACGACGCAAGGCGCTGGCTGTTCGCATTGCGGAGCTGACAGAAGATTTGGAAGAACTGCGTTCCGAAAAGGCGCTCCTTTTGCAAAGATTCGAGTATGCGGAGGATGCAGGCGCAGAGGCGTTCCGCAAGGATATTGCTACTATGGATGCTGGTCATAAAAAGTTGGAGAAGCAGGAGCAGAAATATTCTGCCGAACTGGATAAGGCGTTGACTGAATATGCCGAGCTGAAAGCACAGGCTGCGGACTTTGATCCGGTGGAGCTGTACGAAGCACGGCAGGCCATCCGTCCCACGCAGGAAAAGGCAGCAGAAAGACAGTTGGAAGTATCCTGCCAGAAAAAGCCGTCCCTCGGTATGCTACTTAGTGCCAAACAGGAAACATCCCGCCTGCTTGGAGAGGACGCAGAAGAGCGGCAGGTGCGTCAGATGATTATGCAGCGGCAGGCAACAAAGCAAGTCAGACAGACCTACAATCTGCGGAAAAAGAGTGACGTTGAACGATAAAATCAGGGTCGGCTGACAGATAATCAGCCGACCCTGAAATATGGATTTATATAGAGCAAATTATTCGAGTACAAGATGTCCCGGCGAATGTTCGACCATAGTTGTACCAAGCGGCATTCTTGTGTCATAATATTGTATCATTTTACTACGTTCAAATATTGGATCAGGTATCGGAATTGCAGAAAGCAATGCGCGCGTGTATGGATGAATCGGATTTGAGAACAATTCTTCCGTTTGTGCAATTTCAACCAGTCTGCCGTGCAGCATAACTCCAATCCGATCGCTGATGAAGCGAACAACCGACAGATCGTGTGCGATAAACAAGAACGAGAACCCATTTTCTCGCTGAAGACGCTGAAACAGTGTCATGATCTGCGCTTGAATGGATATGTCCAAGGAGGCTATCGGTTCGTCAGCGACAATCAGCTTGGGATTCAAAATCAAACTCCGGGCAATCGCCACGCGCTGCCGCTGTCCGCCGGAAAGCTCACCCGGGCGTTTTGATAAAAAGCTCGTTGACATCCCAACATCGTGCATCAGCGACTCCAGACGGTCTTTGCCGTCGGCGCGGACGTCCTTCCTTCCCTGAATGCGAAGAGGCTCCATAATGATCTGTTCGACTGTCATTCTGGGGTTCAGGGACGCTGCTGAATCCTGAAAAATCAACTGCATTTCATGCTGCAAATTATGTGCTTGTACTTTTGATCGATGCCGTCCAGAGATACATTCGCCCTGAAACAGAACTTCACCTTCTGTTGGATGATAGATTCCGGAGATCACGCGGGCGACTGTGGATTTTCCGCACCCGGTTTCTCCGACAAGACCGAACACCTCGCCTCTTTGAATCCCAAAAGAGATGCCGTCAATCGCTTTTATGGTCATGCGGTCGTTGATGCGGAAGTATTGCTTCACGTCACGCAGCTCGATAATCATATCTGTGTCCATTTTCCGCTCCTCTCCCGCAGCTTGATCGGCGGCTCGATTTTGGGTGCACGCGCATCCAAAAGCCATGTTGCTGCAAAATGCGTATCGGATATCTGAAACATCGGCGGCATTTGTTCGTAATCAATTGCCAACGCGTACTCGTTCCGAACGGCAAATGCATCTCCAGGAGGAGGATAGAGCAGCGGAGGCGGCATACCCGGAATATAGCGAAGCGTTCCCGTTTCTATTGCCAGCGCGGGAAGTGACGAGAGCAGCCCCCACGTATACGGATGGCGGGGATCATAGAAAATGTCCTCGGCAGTCCCAAGCTCAACAATTTTTCCCGCATACATAACAGCGACGCGATCTGCGATTCTTGCCACACTTCCGAGATCGTGCGTCACAAATACAATCGAAACGCCGGTTTCTCTGCGAATATCAAGGAGAAGATCCAGAATTTTTGCCTTCACCGTCACATCCAAAGCTGTTGTTGCCTCATCTGCGAACAATAGCTTGGCATTCGTTGCCAGCGCGGCAGCAATGACACAGCGTTGGCGCATCCCTCCCGAAAAGAAATGCGGCTGCAAATCAAACCGATTTGCGGCATCCTCGATGCCTACCAGCTCCAGAAGCTCCAGTGCACGTGCTTTTGCTGCGGCTTTTGTTACCTTCTGATGCTTCAAAATCGCTTCCGTGATCTGTTTCCCGATAGGGATCGTCGGATTCAGCGTTGCCAGAGGGTCTTGAAAAACCATGGATACAACACTGCCTCGGAGTTTGCGCATCTGCTTTTCCGTATAATTTGTGATATCTTGCCCGCATACCGACATCGTTCCATGTTTGATATAGGCATACGGCGGCAGAAGATGCATGACCGACTGGCACATGACAGTCTTTCCGCACCCCGATTCGCCAACGACGCAGAGGATTTCACCGGCCTTAACACTTAAATCCACACCTCGAACAGCCTCAACCTCGCCCTCCGGGGTATTAAAACTTACAGCAAGATTGTTTAGCTCCAGTACTTTTTCTGACAATGCTTACACCTCAAATCACGCCGCATGGCCGGTCGCAAAACTGCGGCCAGCCATGGAGCAGTGTACATTACTTATTCAGAGTCCATTCCTCAATATTCCACATGACGCCAACGGCATGGTGTCCGAGAACTCGGGATGTATCCAGTCCGGACAAAGCGCTGGTGCCGACATAGTTGCCATCGAGGTACGCAACCAGAAGAACACCGGGGTTCTGTGCATAGACCTTCTCAAATTCGCCGTAAAGCTCCAGTCGCTTGGCAGGATCTTCTGTATGGCGGGCCTCCGTCAGCAGACGGTCAACCTCAGCGTTGGAATAGTGCATACTATTATTGCTGCCATCGGTGACGAACTGTCCGTATGCCATATCCGGATCAAACTGGGTGGCAAATCCCGCAAGGAAGCCGTTATATCCGGCGTTCCAATCAAACTTGGTGACCAGAACGACCTCCATCTCAACGCCTGCCTGCTTCAGCATGGAGGACATCAGGTTTGCAATGTCCACACGCTCCTCCTCATAGTCGCGTGTCTGGATGGTGAAATGGAATCTCTCTCCGTTGCGGACATAGATGCCATCATCGCCCTTCTCCCAGCCGAGTGCTTTCATTTCCTTTGCGAACTTATCCAGATCATAGGAATAGATGTCGGCTTCGGGATTTGTTCCGAGCGGGTTCTTCTGAATCGGACTGTATGCAGTGCAACCTTGACCGTTCAGTACGTTCCTGACAATAGCTTCTTTGTCTATTGCGTAGTTGAGAACACCTATGGAATCACCGTTATTCTTCCAGAAATCCGTTGCCATGTTCATGGATGCGCCGCGATAATCCGCAGTCGTAAAGTCCCAGTTTGTATAGCCGTCCTTGCCGCGGAATTTCTCGGCGTAATTGGCGTTCAGCCAAGCCAGATCAGCTTCGCCGGATTCCAGCATGGTGGCTTTGGTGCTTTCCACGGCAACTGTCTTATAGATCACGCGCTCAATATTGGGAACCTTCCCATAATACTCTTCGTTGCGGGCAAATGTAATCATACCACCGGTCGTGTCCCAATCGACAAACTTGTATCGACCGGTGCCGACAGGCTTCTGATTGAAAGAGGTTGTGTTCATATCTTCGCCCTCCAGCAAATGCTGGGGGATGATGCCAATGGTGAAATAGCCCAACATATTTGCGCAATACGCATCCAGCGTAATAACGACAGTGTAATCATCGGGCGCAGAGACACTGACAATATCCTCGTAGTTGCTGACAACGGAACTGGAAAGCGTTTCATCCTGCGTCAGAACATTATAGGTAAAAACGACGTCCTTCGCAGTGAAATCGGTTCCGTCATGCCACTTAACGCCCTTGCGCAGCTTAAACGTGTAGGTGAAAGTATCAGCATCGTATTCATAGCTTTCTGCCAGATCCTCCACAGGATGTCCGTTCCCGTCATATTTCATAAGGCCCGAGAATACCAGTTCAACGATCTCGTCATGAGCGCTGATGACAGGGTTAATCGAGCTTTCATTTTCACCGGCGTAAACCAAGGTGTTGGACAGGTCAGATGTCTGCGTATTGCCGCCTTCCTCGGCTGGCTGCTTTCCACAGCCGATCAGTCCAAGGCACAGCACCAAGGCCAGCGCCAAGGCAATCAGGGATTTGATTTTTTTCACTTTCATTCTCCTTTGTTTTTTGTTTATTATTTAATAATATACAAATACACTCGTATATGTATGTATATCCCTCAAAGGTTGCTGGGTTTTCGATTTGTTTCCTTACGAAGAAAATTGCCGACGTTCGTAATGCACATCAGTGTAACAACAAGAAACAGGCCCGGAATGATGATGACCCACCACGTGTTCATAATCAGCGCCCGGTTGGCAAGGGACAGCATACTGCCCCAAGATAATATATCAACGGGCAGTCCCAAGCCGAGAAAGCTCAGCGTTGATTCCATCGTAATACACGAGCTGACATTTGAAACCACGACAAACATAACGGCTGACAGGAAATTAGGAATCAGGTGCCGCCACATGACGTACAGGAATTTCCCACCAGTACATCTGGCATACAGCACGTATTCGCAATTGCGGATTTGCCGCACCTCACTGCGGACGATTCGTGCCATGCCAAACCATCCCGTAACGCCTATTACAAACGATAGCGTAATCACATTTTTGCCCGTAAAGAGTGCGGAAAGGATCAGCACCAGCAGGAGTGTCGGAATACTTCCGCAGGCTTCGGCGATCCGCATCAGCACCGAGTCTGCGCGATCAGGTAATGTGCCGCTGATACAGCCGTAAATCGTACCGATCACGGCAATAATTGCCGCCCCCAAAATACCGATGGTCAGTGATGTGCGTCCACCATAGAACATGATAGAGTATAAATCACGGCCAAGAGAATCCGTGCCGAAGTAAAACTCGGAATTGGGCGCTATGTTCAGCGAATCCAAATAGAAGCCCGCCGGATCATGATTTGCAAATATAGGTGCAAAAACGCAGCCAAGGACGATCAAAAGTAGGATTACCGCCGAAAAGATTGGTTTACCTTTCAGCTTTTCGCGGAATGTTCTTTTTCTCTTTGGCGGCTCATAAATCCGATAGCCCGCACCAACAACGGCAAACAGGTCGGTATTGTTATCTGTCTGGTTTACCATTTGATGGACTCCATTTCTTTCATTCTCGGATCAATTTCCTCATTGACTGTTTGAGCGACAAAGCTTCCGATAAAAACAGCAATGCCGGTAATCAAAACAGTAACCATGAGAAGGTTGTAGTCGTGATATTTTGCACTTTCGACGGCAAGATTCCCTATCCCCGGATAGTTAAAAACCGCCTCTGCCACAACCGTTCCTCCGGTGACATGAGGAATGGAAATCGCCATTATGCTGACTATGGTAGGCGCAACATTTCGCAAGCAGTGCTTCCACACGATCTCGCGACGCGTGCATCCTTTTGCTTTTGCAAAAAGAATGTAGTCCTTGCGAACCTCATCCAGCAGCTTATTGCGAATCATATATGCGTAATACCATAGATGGCTGGCGACCATAACAATAAGAGGCAGCACCAAATGCTCGATGCGATTGCCGATATCATTCTTCATGCCCATATCATAAGCGCCGCTGCTTGGCAGCCATCCGAGGTTTACACTGAAGATCAAAACCAGCACAACGCCGAGCCAGAAGCCCGGTATATAATACGATGCCGTACCGATTTTGCAGATCGCCTTGTCAATAAATCTGTCTTCATACAATGTGCAGAATACAGCCAGCACAATGGCCAACGCAAATACGATAATGTAAGCCAGAACGCCCAGCAGCAAGGTATTCCCGACCAGGGGCTGGATCACATCCATAACGGGCATTTTGTATTTGAAGGACAAACCGAAATTTCCTTGAAACACCTGCGCAAGCCAACGAATGTATTGGGTCACAAGGCCGGCATTCAGTCCAAGGCGCTCACGGGCGGTGTCCTTTTCTGCCTCCGTCATCAGCTCCAGCGCATCGCCATAGAACGATTGCAACGGGTCGCCGGGTGCCAGTCTTGCAATAAAAAAAACGACGGTTGACAACAAAAACATACATAGAACAAGAAGAAGGATGCGCTTTGCGATTCTTACCCACAGATTGGCACTTTTCACAATCAGATCACGCTCCCAACGGTCATTTCTTTTTCCCGATGAACATCGTCCAGCCGGGCATATCTTCTGCATGAGACATTTCAGGCGGAAGCTCTGTTACTGCAATTTCGTCCAACCCGGCGGCACGATACACCGCGATATAGTCCTCGCGTTTGCCGCAACGCAGTGGCAGCTCTACACCATTTCCGTAGTACCCGCCGTCGCTGCTCATCTCACCGTGCGTTCCGGTCTCTCCTACATTCATCATCCGCATGAAGGAAATTACCCGACCTCCGGATTTCAGCACACGCATCCATTCTCTCACCGCTGCCTCCGGATCGGTCAGTGTCCACATCACCCTGCAATTCACCACAGCATCAAAGCGGTTATCAGAAAACGGGAGATGTTCACATTCACCCTTCTGAAAATCAACAGAAAGGTTCAAACGTTTTGCCTTCTCAACTCCGATTTGCAGCATTTTCTCGGCAACATCAACGCCACTGACATCGTACCCCAGCTTGGCAAGCAGAAGCGCAAGGAATCCAGTCCCTGTTCCGACATCCAAAACGCTGCCGTTTCCCTGTAAGCCAATTGCTTTTTCCAGTTCCGCACTCCACAAAGCCAGATTTTCGGTTGCGTGCTGTTCGTCAAATCCGTCAGAGGCTTCGTTCCAATAATCCGCAATAGCGGAAATTTTTTCTTGAAAGTCCATATCAATATCTCCTTATTTCCGGGAATTCGTCGGGAGGATATCGCCGTTTGTATAGTGCAGCGACTATATCTTCTTTTATTCTTGTCTATGATACCGGCGATTTGGGCATCTCACAAGCTCCCCCGGGGGATAAAAAATTGCACAAAGTTAAAAAAGAGGGGCATCTGAACAGTCCTAATTCAGATGCCCCGATATGAAAATGAAAGGCGTTTGTCTGCGGATAAAATCACCTTGACAAATCTCGTCTCAATAGCGTTTTTTCATAAACAAGCCTGACACGTTCCGAATGCGGTCTCAGGCT
>OMTF01000018.1 GCA_900313925.1 uncultured Eubacteriales bacterium
CGATGCATGCGGCGGGATCGGTCAATTCCGCGGGATGATATCCCTTTGCGTTGATTTTTGATTTCGAGAGTTGAAGGATGTGTTTCGGGCACGCACGAGTGCAGAGCCCGCAGCCTTTGCATGCGCTCTCATCGATGGTGGTTCTGACCATTCATGTCCCTCTTTTCTGCTCATAATTTCTGGGAAAAATTTTCCCACACGGTGTCCGTCGATTCTCCGTTCTCGGCATACACCGGTTTCATCTTAGCATAGGCAAAGATAATCATCAATTGAAATCTGCTGATTTTGCATCATTTAAAATAAATTTATTCCTTTTTTATAAACTAATAAATTTGTTTTTGTGCAATATTCCTCTTTGTTAGTTTTTTTGCATTTTGCATTCAGACCTTGCCCGCTTTTCGGCGGAGCGGGTCGGTGCTTCCGTCCTCCGGAAAATCTCCCCCGATCGCAGTTTTCCGTATTGTTTTTCGCGGAACATGGTATAATATTCTTACTATTTCTCCGGAAAGAAAGGGGGTGGCGCCAGTGCGGCTGGTCGTAAAGGTCGGAACTTCTACGATTGCCTATCCGACGGGGCACCTCAATATCCGCCGCGTTGAAATGCTGTGCAAAGTTCTCAGCGATATTGCCAATGCGGGAAATAACGTGATCCTGGTTTCCTCCGGTGCAATCGGCGTCGGAGCAGGAAAACTGGGAATGATGGGCCGGCCTCCGGATATGCCGACAAAGCAGGCTGCGGCGGCAATCGGTCAGAGCGAGCTCATGTATGAGTATGATAAAATCTTTTCCGAATACAACCATACGGTTGCCCAGATCCTTCTGACCGCGGAGGATGTGGAGGAACCGCAGCGATGCGCAAATTTCCGCAGTACAATATTCCGGCTGCTGGAACTGCATGCTATACCGATCATCAACGAAAACGACACCGTTGCAACCGCGGAAATCGCGTTGGGCGACAACGACACGCTGGGGGCCATCGTGGCTTCGGTGATCCGGGCCGACCTGCTCGTGCTGATGAGTGATATTGACGGTTTGTATTCGGCTGATCCCAACCTGCACCCGGATGCCCGCTTCATTGCGGAAGTTGAGGAGATTACGCCGGAAATCGAGGCGCTTGCCGGCGGCACGGAATATAAGTTCGGAACCGGCGGCATGCGCACGAAAGTACACGCCGCGCATATTGCGACGGAGCATGGAACCGACATGGTCGTCATGAGCGGACGTCACCCGGATCTTCTCTATGACCTGCTTGAGGGAAAACCCGTAGGTACCCGGTTTTTCGCGAAAAAGGAGAATGATACTTTATGACAACACGGGAAATTATTGAAGCAGCCGCTGCCTGCAAGAAGCAGATCGGACTGGCAGACACGCAGACGAAGAATCGCGCGCTGCTTTTTATGGCAGAGGAACTGGAGGCGCATCAGGCGCAGATTCTGGAAGCCAATGCGGCAGACATGGAGGAAAGCCGGGGAATCTACGGGGAAGTGAAGCTGGACCGGCTTCTGCTTACGGAAGACCGCATTGCCGCCATGGCGGCGGGCATTCGCGATGTTGCTGCTCTGCCGGATCCCGTAGGTAAAGTTCTGCGCCGGGTAGAGCGCCCCAATGGTTTAGTCATTGAGAAGACCGCGCAGCCGATGGGCGTCGTCGCGATTATCTATGAGTCCCGCCCCAATGTGACCAGTGATGCCGCGGTACTGGCGCTGAAAGCCGGAAGTTCCTGCATCCTGCGCAGCGGAAAGGAAGCGTGGGGCAGCGCCTACGCAATCGTCACGGCACTGAAGGAAGGCCTGAAGCGCGCGGCCCTCCCCGAAGGCTGCATCGGGCTTATCGAGGATACAAGCCGGGAAAGCAGTCGGGAATTGATGACAGCGAAAGGGCTTGTTGATCTTCTTATTCCCCGAGGCGGCGCCGGACTGATCCGCGCCTGCTGCGAGAATGCGACCGTTCCCGTCATACAGACCGGAAACGGCATCTGCCACGTCTTTGTGGATGCCAGCGCCGACCCGGAGATGGCTGTCAATATCGTAGAGAACGCAAAGGCCAGCCGTCCGAGCGTCTGCAACTCGGAAGAGGACTGCCTTGTGCATAAGGATATTGCGCCGGTGTTTCTGCCGCTTCTGGCGGACCGGCTGGGCGCAAAGCGGCAGGCGGAGGGAAAGCCTCCTGTGGAGCTTCGAATCGATCGCCGCGCTGCCCAGTATATTGCGGGAACGCCGGCATCTCCTGAAGATTTCGACACGGAATTTCTGGGCTATATTCTGGGGGTGCGCGTCGTGGACAGCGTTGAAGAGGCGATAGCCCATATTGCTGCGCATTCCACGCACCACAGCGACGCAATCGTTACGCGAAACGCCGAATCCGAGAAGAAGTTTCTCGCGCAGGTAGACTCGGCGGCTGTCTATGTGAACGCTTCCACGCGTTTTACGGACGGCGGTGAATTCGGTCTTGGATGCGAAATGGGAATATCCACCCAGAAACTTCACGCACGCGGTCCGATGGGATTAGAAGAGCTTTGCACGTACAAATATATCATCCACGGAAACGGACAGATACGCTGATTTAAAAACGATCCTCCGCGGCAGATTTCACGGTGCTATGCCTGGAAGTTTGCGCGCGAAGCCGCTGTTTTCAGAGGCGGAAAGGGATCTTTATCCAGTCAAAGGCTTTTGGGGAGGAAACAACAGCCATGGATAAAAAGAATGCGGAGAAGCAAAGAAAGCAAAAGCGGGTTTCCCTCCGGAGCCGGATCCGTTATGCCTTTGACAGCATTATGTCGCGTGGTACCATGTCCAAAGTGCTCCTTCTGCTGATTTTCAGCTGCGTCGTCATTCTGATCCTTGCTTTCATCGACTACGAGATTGAAAAGAGTGTGCAGAAAGAAATTACCCAGACGCTCTGGGACACCCTCAACCATACATTTGATCCCGGAAATCTCTACGGCGATGAACGAAGTTCCGGTTCTCTCACCGTCATGCTGATCGCAACGCTTTTCGGCATGTTCTTTACAGCAACACTGATCTCCATCATTAACAATGGTTTGGAAAACCGGATGGAACAGCTTTCCAGAGGAAAATCCAAGGTTCTGGAGGCGGAGCATACGATCCTCCTCGGATTTTCCGAAGTCACCTATATTATTCTCGGAGAACTGATTCGTGCCAATGAAAATCAGAACGGCCGTCAGGTGATCGTCGTGATGGATTCTTCCCATGAAAAAGCGGACATGGAAGATTCCATCTACCGGCATATTCCGCGCTTTCTTGCCGACCTGTCCCCCCGGGCGCAGCGGCAGGCCATGAAGCATACGAAAATCGTCTGCCGGAAAGGGCATATTTACAGCGAAGCGGATCTTAACATGTGTTCCATCAATGAATGCCGTTCCATTATTATCAACAGCGTCGATGACGCCCACACCGTAAAAGCCATCATGGCGTGCGGAGCTGCGATCGATCGCATCCGGGAGTCCGGCAGGAGCCGGGATCTCCCGTATATCACAGCTGTCGTTATGAAGCGGGATAACGTGGATTCCGCAATTATTGCAGGCCGGGGACATCTCGAGGTTATCTGCTATGAAGACGTCATGTCCCGCATAATTGCCAGTTCCAGCCGAATGCCCGGCCTGTCCTATGTATTTTCCGAAATTTTCGATTATATCGGCAACGAATGCTACAGCATTGCGAAAGACGCCGTCCCTCTTCCGACCGGCACTTCCTTTGCAAAGCTGGGCCGCTACGGCGTCAATCAATACCTGAAGAACTGCATTATTATAGGCGGGTACAGGAAAGATGATCTGAAAGATGTCTCCGTTGCGGAGCGAATCCGGGATCCGTTTAAAACCATCGTCAGCTGCCTCATACCCACGATGCCCTATGCTTCACTGGAAGAAATGGATCACTTGTACATTCTGGAAGACGACGATAATGCGGTTGCCGTCTGTGAAAATCAGAATGGAGTGTTTCGTGCGCCCGCAGCAGTGCGCTCTCCTTCCGTAAAGGACCATTACGTCGTCATCGGAAACGGGGCTCTCATTATGATTGTCCTAAACCGCCTGAATGACTTTCTGCCGGAAGGCACTCCAGTTACGGTCATTACCTATCCCGGCTCGGCCCCGCTTCCCTTCAGGCCGGAGAAGAATCGCAGCAAGAGGATTCAGGTGCAGACCGTCTGCGCCAGTCTGGAAGACTACTTTTCCGTATCTGAAGTTCTGCCGGAGGATGCAACAAGCGTACTCATTCTTGCGGATGATCCCGGAGAGAAGGAAGACGCAATTGCGGATAAGGAAAACCGTCTCGTAGAAGATGTCATCGACGAACGGACTCTTTCCCGGCTGCTGTTTCTTCGGCAAATCCGCGAAGATCGGAACGCTTCCTTCAATATTACCTGCGAAATCAATTTGGATCGGAACCGGCAGCTTGCGGAATATACCGGTACGGAAGACTTTATTGTCGGCTCCCGCATTTCCGCACTGATTATCACGCAGATTTCGCAGACCCGCTCTCTGCACCGGCTTTACGCCGAGCTGCTTGACCCGTTCGGAACCGAATTTTATTTCCGTCGGGCGGCTGATTATATGGAGCTTTCCGCCCCGGAAGGAATCAGTGTTTACGATGCTCTCGCCGCCTGTGCCGCGCACAATGAGGTATTTATCGGGTTCCGACTGGAAGACCGGAAGGTTCCCGGAAGATATAAAAGGCCGCTCATTAATCCCCCGAAATGGGAGAATAAAGGCGGCCGGGAAATTCTGAGACGATACTCCCTGCACGAAAACGATCTTTTTGTTGTTTTGGCAGGGGACAGCTGAATCCTTTCGCATTCCGAATTTCCCGATCGGGAAATCGGAAGCGTCAGATTTCTATATTCCGCAGGAGGTTTACCATCTCAATGGCCGAGCAGGCTGCGTCGTATCCTTTGTTTCCGGATTTGGTTCCGGCTCTTTCGATCGCCTGTTCCAGATTATCCGTCGTCAGAACCCCGAAGAGTACCGGCACGCCGGTTTCCAGGCCGACCGTCGCGATTCCCTTGCTTACTTCGGCGCACACATACTCATAGTGCCCCGTAGCCCCGCGGATTACGGCGCCCAGGCAAATCACGGCATCGTATTTTCCGGATTCAGCCATTTTTTTAGCGATAAGGGGAATTTCAAACGCTCCCGGCACCCAGGCAAGGTCGATATCGTCCGTAAGGACACCGTGACGCAGCAGTGCGTCCTCCGCACCCCCGACCAGCTTGCTGACGATAAACTCATTGAACCGGGCTGCTACAATGCCGATCTTTACTTTTCCCGCTACTACATTGCCTTCCAATACGTTCATACTTTATTTTCCTCCGTTTGCATAGATTTTCCGCTTGACGGCTTACGGTCCGCATCACTGATAGTTTGTCAGATGATGCATTTTCTCCTGCTTCGTTTTGAGATACTTATAGTCATATTTCTGCGGCTTTATCTGAATGGGCACCCGTTCCACGATGGAAATGCCGTAGCCGGACAGGCCGGAAATCTTTTTTGGATTGTTCGTCAGAAGCCGCAGCTTGCACGCGCCGATATCCCGAAGAATCTGCGCTCCGATGCCATAGTCCCGCTTGTCCGGCGGAAACCCCAGCTTAATATTTGCATCCACCGTATCGTAGCCTTCCTCCTGCAGGGCATAGGCCTTTATTTTATTGATAAGGCCGATTCCGCGTCCTTCCTGCCGCAGATACAGCAGGACGCCCCGTCCTTCCTCCGCAATCTGCCGCATAGCCTGATGCAGCTGCTCGCCGCAGTCGCAGCGACGGGAGCCGAAGACATCGCCCGTAAGGCATTCCGAATGCACGCGGCATAATACCGGTTCTCCGTTGGCAACATCTCCCATCGTAAGGACGACATGGTGTTCCCCATTGACCGTGTTCTGATATCCAAGAATTCGAAAATTTCCGAATTCCGTCGGGAGGTTTGCCTCTGCGACCCGCTGCACCATGCTTTCCGTTCGAAGTCTGTACCGGATCAGATCTTCGATCGCAACAACTGTAAGTGCATGCTGCTCTGCGAATTTCAGAAGTTCTCCCGTACGCATCATGGTACCGTCCTCCCGCATGATTTCACAGCAGAGACCGCAGGCTTTCAAGCCGGCAATGCGGCAGAGGTCCACGGTCGCCTCCGTATGCCCGGCGCGGACTAAAACACCGCCTTCCCTCGCCCGCAGCGGAAACATGTGGCCCGGACGCCGGAAGTCCTCCGGCCGGGCTCCGTCCGCCGCAACGGCAAGAGCCGTGATCGACCGTTCCGCCGCGGAGATTCCCGTCGTAGTGCTGTTGTGATCGATTGAAACCGTAAACGCCGTACAGTGGTTGTCGGTATTGAGATCCACCATCTGCGTGAGGTGCAGGGCGTCGCAAAGCTCTCCGCTCATGGGCATGCAGATCAGCCCCTTTGCATAGGACGCCATGAAGTTTACGTTCTGCTGCGTTGCAAACTGTGCAGCGCAGACTAAATCTCCTT
Organism: uncultured Eubacteriales bacterium; assembly: GCA_900313925.1. Taxonomy (GTDB): domain Bacteria; phylum Bacillota; class Clostridia; order Oscillospirales; family Oscillospiraceae; genus UBA2922. The sequence continues at coordinate 6,479 of OMTF01000018.1, forward strand.
CGTTTTCCCGGTCCGGGTCATCGATGACAAGGATAAGCTTTCCCTGCCGCAGATCCTCGGCCGCCTTTTCAATTGCATCGATTCTGTCCGCCATAGCTATTCCTCCTAAAAGCCGTATTTTCCCAGAAATTCCTTCGTTATGCCGCCTCGCTCTTCCAGGATTCCGCTCTCCGGCGGGTGCAGCAGCTTTTCTACGTATTTCGCCAGAATGTCGCATTCAATGTTTACAATGTCACCGGGTTTTCTCCGCCCCAAGACTGTTACATCCCGTGTGTGAGGAATCAGCGATACCTGAAAATCCGCCCTGCCTGCTGCAGCGACCGTGAGGCTCGTTCCATCCAATGCAACCGATCCTTTTTCCGCTATGTAGCGCAGCAGGTTCGCCGGTGCCGTCACTGTAAACCAGACGGCATTTTCATCCTCCCGCACCGCCGAAACCGTTCCGATTCCGTCAATATGGCCCGAAACAATATGGCCGCCGAAGCGCCCGTCTGCCGGCATCGCCCGCTCCAGATTCACTGCGGATCCCTGTCTTGCCTGCGAAAGCGAGCTGCGAGCCATGGTCTCCGGCATAACATCCGCCGTGAAATAACTGCTGCCAAGGCGTGTGACCGTAAGGCATACGCCGTTGACTGCGATGCTGTCGCCGATTCGGGTGTCTTCCAGAACAGTCCTGCAGCCGACCGTCAGAACTCCGGAATGCTTTCCGGCTTCAATTTTTTGAATTGTTCCTATTTCTTCTACGATACCCGTGAACATTATTTTCCCTCCTCCGGTCCCGGCTGTGGGTAGCCGCAGATGCAGAAATCATCTCCAAAACGCCGTATCTGCAGTTCCCGCAGCAGAACGGCATCCTTCATGAGGGCCGCTCCGCGTCCTTCTACAGGGCTTTTTGCCTCCCGTCCGCCAATGATCTTCCCCCCCAGGAAGGCATAGACTTTCTGTACAAGACCCGCTTCGAAAAGAGAACCGTTCAGCGTACCGCCGCCTTCCACAAGGACGCTGTCTATTCCCAGCTTCCCCAGCTCTGCGAAAAGCCGGCGGAGATCGATCTTCGGCTCTGTTCCGCAGGGTAAGATTTCAACACCCGCCTTTTCCAGTCCCGCGCGCTTCTCCCGGTTTTCCCGCGCAGCAGCTGCAGTCTCCGAGCAGACATCCAGGGTCCGGATTTCCCAGGCACTTTCAGTGATCCGGGACTTCAAAGGAAGCCGAAGGTTCGAGTCGCAGATCACCCGCACAGGATTTCGTCCGCCCTCCATTCGGCAGTTAAGAAGCGGATCGTCCAGAAGAACCGTGCCGATTCCGACAAGAATTGCCCTGTACCGATTTCGAAGGCGATGGACCGCTTCCCGTGCCTCCTTCCCCGTCACCCATTTTGAGTCGCCGCCGGCGCAGGCAATCTTTCCATCCAGACTCATCGCATACTTGGAGACGATAAACGGAGTTCCGGTTTTTATATAATGGAAAAAAACTTCGTTGAGGCGGATGCATTCCCGCTGCAGATGCCCGGTTTCCACCTTCACGCCGGCTTCCCGCAGAATCCGCAGCCCTCCGCCGGCAACTTTCGGATTCGGATCCTCGCTGCCGACATAGACGGCGCCGATCTTCCGCTGGAGAATGATATCCGTGCAGGGCGGCGTTCTTCCCGTATGGCAGCAGGGCTCCAGCGTCACATAAAGTTCCGCCCCTTCAGCATCTTCCTCCCGGCAGTGCAGCAGCGCGTTCCGTTCCGCGTGGTTTTTCCCGCATCGTTCGTGCCAGCCTTCGCTGACAATTTGGCCGTTTTTTACGACGACGCATCCGACCATCGGGTTTGGGCTGGTCCAACCCTCTCCCCGGCGGGCCAGATCGAGGGCTCTCCGCATATACTTTTCTTCGTAGCTCATACCGCTCCTTTCCCGCCTCAGGACGAGAAAAAACGCTCTGCAAAATCAATGCAGAGCGTTCGGGTCATATAAGAAAACAGAAATATATGATCTTCTTCTTTCATCCGGACTATACCGTCGGTACCGGAGTTTCACCGGTTCATGCATTTCTGCTCGCGGACTATACCGCCGGTGGGGAATTTCACCCCGCCCTGAAGAATACTTGTGCTGTTGCTGAATTCAGTGTAGTCTCCTGCCGCGCGGAAGTCAAGATGATCGCGCATTCGGAGAAAAGGATTATTTTATAAATCCGGCCATATCCTTTTCGGCTTTCTGGACAAACTCATCGTAGCTCTTCGGAAGCTGCTCAAGCAGATATCTCTTTTCCTTGCCGGTCTCGATTTCCTCATCAACAAGAACGGTACGGCTCAGATAGTCGCGAATCAGTTCCTCTTCATACACTTCGGCATCCAAATAGTATTTCCCGTCCTTCTCATCGCAGTATATGTCGAAAACGAAGGAAAATTTACCGGAAGTAACGGTCCATTTGTCCTTTTCCGCATTCAATTTCTCCCGGTTGCCGCTGCCGATGAGCTCCAGCAGTTCATTGTAGTCTTTCTCAGTAAATTTACTCCAGTCAAAAGATGCCATTGAAATACCTCCTTTTGCATGTCGTGCTTTCCATGGATACTACCATCTTCCGGAAGGAAGCCAGACTGTCTCTGCCGGAGCGCACGGACGATCCGCCATTCCGTAAATACGCTGTCTTCCTTCGTATCTGCATAATTATATTCCCCCCAGGGAAGGTGTGCAACTTATTTTTTACGGATTGAGCCTCGTTCCCTCGCACATCCGCGCAATTGCCGAAAGCCGGATCCCCGTCCTGCCGTATCCATGGAATCGACGGAGCAGAGCGTACAGGGCTCGCATATTGTACAGGCTTGCTGCTTCGGATCACGGCAGTGTCCAAAGGTATGGAATCCCATGCTCCATTTCCCGTTCCAGTGACTCCAGATTATGTCCGCCGCCCTCATTTTCCCAGTAAATAAGATTCTCGTCCGTGATCAAATCCGCATGCTCTCTTCGCAATGCTTCTATCTGCGGCTGGATGCTGTTTTTCGTCCCATCGCTTCCTCCTACCATCGCGATAATTTTGAAATCGTCCGACGAATACTCCCCTTCTTCCAGACCTCGTACCAAAAGGTCGCTTACCGGCTCATCTGATACACGCCGCAGCCAGCAGTCTCCCGCCATCGGAATAAAATACGCAAAGTAATCCGCCTGATACGCCAAAATGTCCCACGTCGTTACACCGCCCATGGAATAGCCGCCGAACGCCCGGTGCCTGCGGCTCGCGGAAAGTCCCGCATCGTCCGTGCTTTCCGTGTAGGTGCGATAGCTCCCCTCTACAGTTTTTACCAGTTCGGAAATCTCTTCTATGGCAAAAAAGTGGTTCAGCGGATAATCTTCTGAATACTTTAAAACAACGAAAGAGCGATCCGGATAATAGGTCGGAAAAACAACCAGCATCGGCTGCATACTCCCGGTTTGTATCCACGCATCAAAAAGCGGTGCCATCGTCTCGGCAAGCTGCTTGCCGCTTCCCTGGGATCCGTGCATAAGATATAGAACATTCATCGGCTCCGACCCGCTGTACTCTGCCGGAACGTAAACCCAGGCTTCTTTAGCATAGGCACTTCCCTTGTAGGAAATGGAATACGTAACTGTCTCAAGATTTCCTTCGTCCTCCGGCTGGGAGCGGTCCTGCGTCTGCCGCGCTGTTTCCGGCATCGTCTGCGGATCGCCGCCGCTCTCCTGCTGCTTTCCCGCAAATTGTATTCCGATGGCGGCGGAGAGTGCCGCAATAATCAGGACGATAATAAGGATATTTTTTGTATTCATCTTTGTCCCTCCCCGCTGCTCTTATGGTAAGGGGAGGCGCCGGCAAAGTACAATATGCATTCTGCAGACCGCTATGCAAAAAAATAATGGCTTCGCCGCCGGCTTATCGGCGGTGCTGTGGTACAATATATGTGAAAGCGCAGTTGATTTTCTGAAAAACAGGAGGATGAATACATGAAAGTTCTTATGATCAACGGAAGCCCGGATACAAAGGGCTGCATCCATACCGCGTTTACGATCGCAGCGGAAGTATTAAATAAGTATTCGGTCGAAACGGAAGAAATACTTGTCGGCAATAAGGACATCCGGGGATGCGTCGCCTGCGGAAAATGCCACACGGCTGGAAAGTGCGTCTTCCCGGATCTGGTCAATGAAACCGCGCCAAAACTGGCGCAATCGGAAGGCCTTATCATCGGGACTCCCGTATACTACGGCAACCCGAACGGTACGGTTCTTTCTTTCCTGCAGAGACTCTTCTACAGCTGCGGGCTGGATCTTCACATGAAAGTAGGCGCTTCGATCGTATCCTGCCGGCGCATGGGCAACAGCGCCGTTTTCGAAGCGATGAACCAGTTCTTCGGCATCAACGGAATGCCGACGGTTCCGTCGACCTACTGGAATGATGTCCACGGGTACGGTGCGGAAGATGTTTTCTCCGATAAGGAAGGTGTTCAGACCATCCGCAACATGGCGGAAAACATGGTGTTTCTGATGCGCAGCATCCGGGACGGCGCGGAAACATACGGCATCCCGGAGGAGGAATCCGGGCAGTATACGAATTTCATACGATGATGGGGCGCCCTTTGCGATTTTCCGCATGATTCCTTTCTTTTCCGGGATGCCGCCCCCATCGGCTGTTCCTTTGCGGTTTTGCCGATGGCACTTTCCTTCCCCGTACGGTTTGAAAGGGCTTTTTTTCCGGCGTCCCGGAAAACCCCTGCCCGCTTTTCCCTGCAGTTTTCGGAAAGTGCCCGGATTTTCCGGCTGTCCGCTTGACAAACACACAGCGGTATTGTAGATTAAGTTAAATCAATAAACCTTATCAAGAGTGGTGGAGGGAACGGCCCTGTGAAGCCCGGCAACCTGCTTTCTGCAAGGTGCTAAATCCGGCGTGGGAATCGAAAGATGAGGAAGCTTATGGTTTTCCGCCGGATGGCGGTTTTTTTCTGTCCTTTTCCTCCCCTTCATCCCGTTTGCAAGCATTTGGGCGGGAAATATGGAATACAGCAATTGGAGGGCTGGCTATGAGTTATTTATTTACATCAGAATCCGTCACAGAAGGACATCCGGATAAGATTTGCGATCAGATCTCCGACGCGGTTGTAGACGCCATCCTGGCACAGGATCCGGACGCGCGGGTCGCCTGTGAAACAACCGTCTCCACAGGTCTTATCCACATCATGGGGGAAATCAGCACGTCGTGCTATGTCGACATTACGAAAATTGCCAGGGATACCGTTCGGGAAATCGGCTACGATCGGGCAAAATACGGCTTTGACTGTGATACCTGCGGCGTAATTACGAATATTGATGAGCAGTCCAACGACATTGCCATGGGCGTGGACAAAGCCCTTGAAAATAAGGAGGGCGAGGATGCGGAACTGCAGAACGGCGCCGGTGATCAGGGCATGATGTTCGGCTACGCCTGCGATGAAACGCCGGAACTGATGCCTCTCCCCATCTCCCTTGCGCATAAACTCGCCAAAAGGCTGGCGGAAATCCGGAAGGTAAAGCTGGTAGATTATCTGCGGCCGGACGGCAAGACCCAGGTTACCGTTGAATATGACGACAGCAATCATCCCGTCCGGGTCGATACCATTGTCATTTCCGCGCAGCACGCACTGAGCGCGACGCAGGAGCAGATCCGCGAAGACATGATTCGGCTCGTCATCAAGCCTACCATTCCGCCGGAGCTGCTGGATGATAAGACCAAAATATATATCAATCCGACCGGCCGGTTCGTCATCGGGGGACCGCAGAGCGACAGCGGTCTGACCGGCAGGAAAATCATTGTCGATACCTACGGCGGCTCCGCGCCGCACGGCGGAGGCTGCTTCTCCGGCAAGGACCCCACGAAGGTCGACCGTTCGGCCGCCTATGCGGCACGCTGGGTTGCAAAGAATATTGTGGCCGCACACCTTGCCACCCGCTGTCAGGTGCAGCTGGCCTATGCAATCGGCATTGCCCGCCCGGTGAGCGTTATGGTTTCGACGTTCGGAACCGGCAAAGTCAGCGACGAGCAGCTGGCCGCTGCCGTAAGCAAGGTCTTTGATCTGCGTCCCACCGCCATCATTCGGGCACTGGATCTGCAGAAGCCGATTTACCGGCAGCTTGCAGCCTACGGACATATGGGCCGCGAAGAGCTGGGCGTCAAATGGGAAGAAACAAACAAGGTGGACGCTTTGCTGGAGGCACTGAAGTAATGCAGCATAAGCCTGCCTGTAACACACAGCAGCTGGAAGGCATCCTCGCATTCGAGGATGCCTTGCGTCGTTCCGGAAAGTCGAGCGCGTACGATCCGCGGCGCTGGATCTATGTTCCGGACTTTTATACGGAATATCGGTACATATTAGGAACACGCGGCGCGCGCCCTCTGATCTGCATCGGAATCAACCCTTCCACGGCGGAGCCGGATCATCTGGACAATACGCTGAAGTCTGTGGAGCGGATTGCCCGGGGGAATGGATTTGACAGCTTTCTTATGTTCAATGTGTATCCGCAGCGCGCAACAGCGCCGGATGACATGGATCGGGAACGAAATGACTTCCTGCACACGGAGAACATGAACGCATTCCGTTATGCCCTGTCTCTGACGCCTTCCGGATCGCGCCCTGCCGTCTGGGCCGCCTGGGGTACAATTATTGAGAAGCGCCCGTGGCTTGCTGACTGTGTCCGGGACATGATAGAATTGGGTCGGGCTTTCAATGCCCGCTGGCTCTGCGCCGGTCCCCGCACGCGCCGGGGGCATCCGCATCACCCGCTCTATCTGCGCAGAGAGGAACGCGTGGTCGACTTTGATATTGTCTCCTATCTGAAGAGTTTTCCGGAGGAGGACTGACAATGGAGCAGGAATTCAAGCTGGCGCTCTGCCAGATTCTTACGGAGGAGAATAAGCAGGAAACGCTGGACAAGGCAGAGCGTATGATCCGGGATGCCGCAGAGCACGGGGCACGGGTCGTCGCCTTTCCGGAAATGTTCGCCTGCCCCTATTCGCATCCCTATTTCCGTCCCTATGCGGAAACGGAGGGCGGCCCCACCGTGCAGCGTATGTCCTATTGGGCCCGGGAATACGGCGTCATTCTCATCGGCGGAAGCATTCCCGAACTGGAAAAGGATACGCTCTACAATACCTGCTTTGTTTTTGATGAAGAGGGAAACCGAATTGCCCGGCATCGCAAGGACCATTTGTTCGATATTTCCCTGCAGGACGGAACTTATTTCCGGGAATCCGACTCCTTTGCAAGAGGAAACGACATCTGCGTCTTTGATACTTCCTGCGGAAGGATGGGCGTCGCCATCTGCTTTGACGTCCGTTTCCCGGAGCTCATCCGGGCAATGGCTCTGCAGGGTGCAAGGCTTATTGTACTGCCGGCGCAGTTTACCGTCTCTACGGGAAAAGCGCACTGGGAAACAACCATGCGCGCCCGGGCAATGGACAATGAAATTTATTTTGCCGCCGCGGCGGCGGCACGCAATCCGGGCAAAGGCTACAAATGCTGGGGACACTCTATGGTTGTCGGACCTTTCGGCGACGTCCGTGCGCAGGCCGATGAATCGGAGCAGATTGTTTACGCCGATATCCGCCTCGCCGATGTGGATCGCGTAAGGCAGGAACTTCCTACCTTCCTGCATCTCCGGGATGACCTTTACCGTCTCCCGGCAGACCGGAAAACCTGACTTCCAGGCCTCCTCTTCGTTTTTCGTTCCGTGGTTTTATTACCACCGGTTTTCGTTATGCGAAGAGCTTCGGTTCCGCCGACTCGGGAAAATTTTTATGCATTCTTTGCAGATTTTTATGACAAATTTGTGTAAATGTAACGTGTTTTTCACATGGGATGCATTTTATCCGATTTTTTTCGTTTTTGCTTTAAAGCTGCAACAGCAAACTCTGTTGCGGCTTTGTTTTGCTTTTTTATACTTGGTTCAGTAAATGCCTGATTTTCCGGGTTTTCTGAATTTTTGCCCGGTTCAAAATATCTTTTTGCACTCTTTACTTCAAAATAGAATCCCCTGAAATTTCTTTTTTACCTTTTCCGTTTGAAATCATTCTCATTTGAAGCAATTTTCCTCCGGTTTTATGATAATTCTATTAAGCATAACGAATTCTGCTACGGGCATTATATTTTGAAATGTTCGATGTTGGACAATTCGTGAGGCCATTGCTCAGCATTGCGCTTTCTTCCCAAAGCTGCGAATTTCGTTGTGTGAAATGGGAAAAAAGTTTGAGGAGGCTATTATGGGAGAAAATAAACCTACAGCGGGAAAATATTCATGAGCGGCTGCCTTTACGGTTGCTTCGGTATGGTTCGGCACCCACGTCGGCGGCGGGTTTGCTTCCGGCAACCAGGTAATCCAATACTTCTCACAGTACGGAATTACCGCTGCGATTTATCCACTTATCGCGATGGGTATTCTTGCCGTTGTCATTGGAATCATGACGCGGTTTGCGAAACTCAATGGATACAACAACTACAAAGATACCTACCGGGCTCTGTATCCCAAGCCGTGGATGGAAATTTTCTTTGAAATCTTTTATATCGTCATTATTGTCGCGGGCGTTGCTTCCGCCGTTTCCGGCGCCGGCAACGTGCTTACAAACTTCCTGGGGCTGGAATATGTCGGAAGCGTAAAAATCATCGCTAACCTGATTATTGTTGTGATTCTGATTATTCTGACCATCTTTGGCGTAAAGCTGGTCATTGCCGCATCGACAATCCTTTCCATCGGCATTATTGTTACGACCATCATCATGGTTATCACCGGTTTGGCAGCGGATGTCGACGGGATTGCCAAATCCTTCCTTGATTCCGGCGCCATAACGGAATTAGCAGACTATACCCACGAGCCGGCCACCGCGCTCTGGCGGGGCGTATTTATTTATCTGTCCTTCCAGTGCGTATCCATCGCCCCGATGATTTCAGCCAGTGAGGAAATGAGCGTCAAGGGCATGAAGCGGGCCTCCATCCTCGGCGGTATCATGAACGGCGTCGCGCTTGCGCTGTCCGGCCTCATGCTTTACAAATGGTATCCGCTTCTGAGAGCACTGCAGACTGCAAAAGTTGCCGGATATGAAAACTGCCTGAATATTCCGAACCAGACGGTTCTTACACTGATTGGCATCAAATGGATTCTGTTCATGTTCAGTATTCTTCTGATCTGCGCATTTATTTCTACTAGCGTAACGCTGGTCTATTCCATGGTGCAGCGTTTCGAGGGATCCTTCTTCCCGAAGTCCATTCGGAGCCAGAAAGTACGCAGCGTCATCGTTGGCGCCATTACGATCGCTGTCTGCTTCTCTATCTCGCTTCTCGGCCTTACGAACATTATCAAATACGCCTACGGCTACGATGGCTACTACTCTCTGTTCGCTATTGTAATCCCGGCGTTCGTCTGGGGCATTCCGAAGAATCGGAAACTGATGAAAGAGCTGCAGACCCGCGAGGCAGCGGAAGCCGCCGCCGAAAGTGCCGGGACCTGAGCAATTCGGAGATTCTGCCTAATAAGCATAAAATTTTCGCCGCCGCGCCCGAGCGAGGTATGCGGAAAATAGGCCGGCAGAACGATTATCCAAGGGCCCTGCATGCGAAATTATGCTGCAGGGCCTTTTCCCGAAATGCATAGACTCTCTTCAGAACCGTATAAATACGCCTTCCATTTTGGCCGCCTTTTTCGTCTTTAATGCGCTAATTAGATAAACTGTGCCGTTCGATACTTGTATATTTATGCATTCATGCAGCGGAAAATACCTTGCTTGCATGAACCGGCTTTCCGGACAGAAGCAGGTTTTGTTTTTTCCAAAAATCGGAGAATCTGCGCACCGTTTTACGTTTTTCCCAAAGATTTTTGTTCATTTTTGTGGACTTTTTCTTATTTTTTATTATGAAGAGCAAATGTTGTAAATATTTGGTTAATTGCATTCATTGCAATTATTTTTTTGCATTTCAGTCATATTCTGCATTTTATTTGTTATGATTTTAACGCATTTATTTTTGCTTAAAAATTAACGATTTCGAAGAACAAATGTATTTTTATAAGCGGTTCATTGAAATGTGTTCTGAATGAATTATATTTTTCCTGTTTTCCGCGAAAATCATTTTCTTTTGAATCAATTTCTCCTCTTGCCGTATCATGTTTGCATTAAGGCATAATGAATTCTTTTATGGCTATTTTTGTTGAAAATGTCCAACGTAGAGCAATATGTAGAGGCCGGACATTTTGCCCTTTGGTATTTTTCCCAGTCGGATGAGAATTCATTCTGCGTTAATAAAAGAAAAGTTGAATCTTGGAGGAGGAAAAAATGGGAGAAAAAAAATCAATTGCCGAAAAATCCTCATGGGCTGCTGCCTTTACAGTAGCATCTGTCTGGTTCGGCACCCACGTCGGCGGCGGATTTGCCTCCGGCAACCAGGTCATTCAGTACTATTCTCAGTACGGAATTACGGCTGCCATTTATCCGCTGTTTTCGATGGGAATTCTCGCTGTCGTAATTGGGATTTACACCCGGTTTGCCAAACTGAACGGCTTTAATAACTATAAGGACACGTTCCGTGCCGCTTATCCGAAGCCGTGGATGGAAATTTTCTTTGAAATTTTCTATATTGTTATCATTCTGGCCGCCGTTGCTTCCGCCGTTTCCGGTGCCGGCAACGTACTAACGAACTTCCTTGGCTTGGAATACGCCGGCAGCGTCAAGGTTATCGCAAACCTGATCATCGTTGCCGTGCTGATCATCCTGACGATATTTGGCGTTAAGCTGGTCATTGCCGCATCCACCGTACTTTCCATCGGAATTATCATCACCACGATCATCATGGTCATCACCGGTCTTGCCGCGAATGTTGACGCTATTGCGCAGTCCTATCTCGATTCCGGAGCCATCACGGAGCTTTCGGATTATACGCATAATGCCGGAGCTGCCATCTGGCGCGGCATTTTCATTTATCTGTCCTTCCAGTGCGTATCCATCGCCCCGATGATTTCGGCCAGCGAAGAAATGAGCATCAAGGGCATGAAGAGAGCTTCCATTCTGGGCGGTCTTATGAATGGTATTGCTCTTGCACTTTCCGGTCTGATGCTTTACAAGTGGTATCCGCTGCTGAACGCGCTGCAGCAGGCGAAGGTTTCCGGCTTTGAAAAATGCCTGAACATTCCTAACCAGACCGTTCTGACGCTTGTCGGCATCAAATGGATTCTTGTCATGTTCAGCATCCTTCTGATCTGCGCATTTATCTCCACCTGCGTAACGCTGGTCTATTCTATGGTGCAGCGTTTCCAGGCGTACTGCTTCCCGAAGACCATCAAGAGCCAGAAGCTTCGCGGCGTTATTATCGGCGCCATTACCATTGCCATCTGCTTCTCCCTGTCTCTGCTTGGTCTGACGAACATCATTAAATATGCTTATGGCTACGACGGATACTATGCATTATTCGTTATCGTAATTCCTGCATTTATCTGGGTGCTCCCGAAAAACCGCAAGCTGATGAAGGAGCGTGCCGCTGCGGAGTCTGCCGTGAAGGAAGAGGCCGCGCCGGCCACCAACACATAAGCAGGACAAGAAGTGAAATTGACTCTGTTACAACCCAAAGGCGGACTGCTCCAGCGGTCCGCCCGCGGACGCTAAAGCAGATTTTTACGGAGGTGAGCGTCTCTTAGGGACGGAGCGATGAAAATTGCTATGATTGGATCCGGCGCTGCCGGAAGCGTTTTTGCAAGCTATCTGAAACTTGGCGGTGCAGACCTTTATCTGGTGGACAAATATAAGGCCCACATGGATAAGATTGCCGCGGAAGAGATGCGATTCCGCAGGCCGGAAGGAGAAGTCCTCCTGAAAGGCTTTCACACGGCACCCACGGCGGAAACCATCGGCACCATGGATCTGGTAATTCTAATGGTGAAAGCTACCCAGACGGACATGATCATGCCTTCCGTTCTTTCCTGCATCTCCGAGCAGACCGTCGTCGTATCCCTGCAGAACGGTCTGGGAAATGAGGATGTGCTGGCGAAATATGTGCCCAAGAGCCGTATTCTTTACGGTTTCGGCACCATCGGGACTGAATTGCCGGAGCCGGGAGTCTGCGTAAGCAAACCGGAATCCGGCGTTATCATGCGATTCGGCGCAGCGGAAAAAGGACCGGCCAGCGATGCAGCAGGCAAAGCTCTGGAGGAATGTTTCCGCAAAGGGGGATGCCTTGCCAATTTCGAGCCGGACATTCGGCCTTACGTCTGGAAGAAGACGATCTCCAACAGCGGATACAATACCCTTTCGGCTCTTTCCGGCCTGAAGGTCGGTCCCCTGCTCGATGACGAGCACGGTCAAGCTCTGGTATGGAAAATCTGGAAAGAGGGCTGTGCCGTTGCAAAAGCTGCGGGCGTCGGCGATCTCTGGCCGGATATGGTAAAGGAAATGCCCCGTTTGCGGGCGGGATTCGCTACGCTGTATCCTTCCATGGCTCAGGATATTCTGATGCACCAGCGCCAGACTGAAATTTCACTTCTGAACGGACGTATTGCGGAATACGGAGAAAAGTACGGCGTCGACACACCATGCAATGCGTTTGTTACGGACCTCGTAAAATGCATAGAAAAGAACTATGACTTGCGGTATAAAGGCAAATGAGATTCTTCTCTGCCGTTTTATCGCGAATCTCCAATAACTGTCTTTAATATACTAAATCTTTCATCTTAAGGAGTGTGTACTATGAAGATTGTAATGTATGGATCCGGTGCCGCAGGGAGCGTATTTGCGTCCTATCTGAAAAACGGCGGAGCCGATATGATTCTTATCGACCGCTACAAAGAGCATATGGACAAGGTTGCAAAAGACGGCATGACTTTCACCATTCATCTGAATGAGAACGGCACCTACCGGGATATCGTAAAGCAGCTGACCGGCTGGCGGACTTACACCAGTGCGGAGGAAGCCGCAGCAAAAGAAGGCAAAGTCGATATCATCATCTTCATGACGAAGGCAACCCAGCTGGAGCAGGCTCTGAAAGACGCGCAGCCGGTTATCGGACCGGACACGGTCGGCGTTACCCTGATCAACGGCCTTGGCAACGATGACAACATGTTCAAGTTCTTCCCGAAGGATCATGTAATTGTCGGTTCCGGCGTCCTGGGCACGGCGCTGAAGGGCCCCGGCTCCTGCGTATCCACGCCGGCGGGCGGTGTGCAGATGAACTTCGGCGGCGCCGTACGTTCGGAAGCCACGGACAAAGCCTGCGAAGCGCTGCTGAAATACTATCGTGACGGCGGATGCGACGCCTACTGGCGCAAAGACGATGTCTACCATTACATCTGGGTCAAGGTCTGCGTCAACGCAACTGTCAACACTGTCTGTGCGGTACTGCGTCTGAAGATTGCGGAAGTGGAAAATGATCCCTGGGGCCAGCAGCTGTTCCATCAGGTAATCCGCGAAACCTGCGCAGTGGCTACGGCAAGAGGCGTTCCGGGAATGGACGCGGAAGAGTTCATCAAGGGCGAGCATCATGATATCGTCACAAATATCGGCGACTACTATCCTTCGATGTGCCAGGATATGCTGATGAACCGTCGGCAGACCGAAATTGACGTGCTGAACGGAAAAATCGCGGAGTACGGCGACGAGCTGGGAATTCCCACGCCGACCTGTCATATTCTGACGCAGGTTGTCCACGCAATTCAGGATAACTACGACAAGCAGTATTATGACAAGGACTATGTCAACAGCAAATAAGTTTGCGTAAAAACTTCTGCATTTCTCTCCTCTGCCGCTCCCGAATGGCAGCCGGCAGAGGAGATCTCTATCGTATTTCAAAAATATTCCTTATAATTTTGTTTAAAAAGGAAAATTTTCTTTTTTTCTATTGAAAATACATCGAAAAAAAACAATAATTATGACTGTGAAAAACTTTTGTCAATCTTCTTTACGGGGAAGCGTTGCACTGGTTTTTTATCCGGCGCCGGATAAGCGGAAGCTTTCTTTCTGAGCAAGTCCGACGCCAAATGCGGGATGTGCTTTTCGGCCTCACAAGCAGCCCGTAATACTCCGGCATTCCGCTTTCCTTCTGAAAAAATGAAAAAAGCGGAACATCTTTGTTGGCTGTCTTCCGCTGAGGGTGGCCTATAGCTCATATTATTCTTTAAAAGGAGTGTGAACTATGAAGATTGTAATGTATGGATCCGGTGCCGCAGGGAGCGTATTTGCGTCCTATCTGAAAAACGGCGGAGCCGATATGATTCTTATCGACCGCTACAAAGAGCATATGGACAAGGTTGCAAAAGACGGCATGACTTTCACCATTCATCTGAATGAGAACGGCACCTACCGGGATATCGTAAAGCAGCTGACCGGCTGGCGGACTTACACCAGTGCGGAGGAAGCCGCAGCAAAAGAAGGCAAAGTCGATATCATCATCTTCATGACGAAGGCAACCCAGCTGGAGCAGGCTCTGAAAGACGCGCAGCCGGTTATCGGACCGGACACGGTCGGCGTTACCCTGATCAACGGCCTTGGCAACGATGACAACATGTTCAAGTTCTTCCCGAAGGATCATGTAATTGTCGGTTCCGGCGTCCTGGGCACGGCGCTGAAGGGCCCCGGCTCCTGCGTATCCACGCCGGCGGGCGGTGTGCAGATGAACTTCGGCGGCGCCGTACGTTCGGAAGCCACGGACAAAGCCTGCGAAGCGCTGCTGAAATACTATCGTGACGGCGGATGCGACGCCTACTGGCGCAAAGACGATGTCTACCATTACATCTGGGTCAAGGTCTGCGTCAACGCAACTGTCAACACTGTCTGTGCGGTACTGCGTCTGAAGATTGCGGAAGTGGAAAATGATCCCTGGGGCCAGCAGCTGTTCCATCAGGTAATCCGCGAAACCTGCGCAGTGGCTACGGCAAGAGGCGTTCCGGGAATGGACGCGGAAGAGTTCATCAAGGGCGAGCATCATGATATCGTCACAAATATCGGCGACTACTATCCTTCGATGTGCCAGGATATGCTGATGAACCGTCGGCAGACTGAAATTGACGTGCTGAATGGAAAAATCGCGGAGTACGGCGATGAGCTGGGAATTCCCACGCCGACCTGCCATATTCTGACGCAGGTTGTCCACGCGATACAGGATAATTACGACAAGCAGTACTATGACAAGGACTATGTCAACAGCAAATAAAATCGGTTATTAAAGGCTGGCAGACAGTCTGCGAACCATATAGAAATTCCCTGTCCGATCCGCGCCTTCCTTGGAAGGAGCCAGCCGGGCAGGGAGTTTCTTTGTCTCTGGAGCATTGTGCCGCAATGCTTTTAACGAAGTCAGTCCGTTTTCGCGCTTTCCCGCAGCAGCCATTCCCGCAGCACAACGGCCTGGTTGTGCACCGAATCTTTCGCGCCGTAGAGAAGCGTAACCTTTTCTTTTTCCGCTCTGCGAAGAATTTCCGCAGCCAGATTCCGTTTTATCTCTGATGATTCCAGTTCTCTTCCGTATGCATGTCGAAAGTCCTCAAAGTGCTCCGGATCGTGGCAGAATTGCTTTCGAAGTTCCGGAGAAGGAGCAATCTCTTTATACCATAAATCGATCTTGGCTTTCGCTTTGGTCATTCCCCGTGGCCATATTCGGTCAACCAGAATGCGCACGCCATCCTCCGGCGTCGGTTCTTCGTATACGCGCTTGATTCCGATATCCTCCACATGTTCCTCCTTTATGCTTCCGGTTCACGTGCTGCAGCGCACTTCCGTTGAAAGAAACTCCTCATTGCCGGATCCGAAGTGCACTTT
This sequence comes from uncultured Eubacteriales bacterium, assembly GCA_900313925.1. Lineage (GTDB taxonomy): Bacteria > Bacillota > Clostridia > Oscillospirales > Oscillospiraceae > UBA2922. Next base: position 22,223 of record OMTF01000018.1, read on the forward strand.
GGACCATGCGCTGCTGCTTCCCGCATAAACGATACCCTGCAGGGAAGGGCAGTTCAAAAATGCCTCCCGCGATATGTATCGAATGCTCTCCGGAAGGTACACGGTCTGCAGGCTGCCACAGTCTGCAAAAGCGTTTTCTCCTATAAAACTTACCCCTTCTGCGATGTATACCTCCGTTGCCGCCTCTCCCTGGAAATTATTCCGCCCAATCGCTGTTATGCCATCGGAAATGAAAATTTTCGTTACCGTTTCTCCTGCCCAGGGAGAAAGCTGAGGATCCGGATAGTCCGGAATCGCACTGGATCCGTACACCGTCAAGACGCCGTCTTCCAATGCCCAGGCAAAGGTCTCCTGAGAAAACGTGCCTCCGACCTTTCTTCCATTCACTTCGCGGTAGCTGTCGCCGCAGAGGCGGCAGGTGTAAATAGCGCTTTCTCCCGCCGTGGAGCTTGTAAGAAGTTTTGCGCGGTAATACATGTGTCCTCTCGGAGGTTGGATATTATCTCGGACTGTATTACCGCAGATCCGGCAAATTGATGTGGTATAACCTTCCGTAATACAGCCCGGCTGTTTCACCGTCCTGTCTACAAAATCCGATTCGTCGTCAAGATAGACCCGCGACCCGTCCGAATAATCCACATAGCGGCGGTGGGGATGTTCTTCCTCCTGCCCGCTGCTGCTGTAAATCCGGTCCGGATCCCCAGTAACCGCCTCATAGACAATGTCTTTTACCTGAAAAAGACGAAAGCTGCAATCCCCGCCAAAGTACCGGGAATAGGAGCCGTAATAGGAAACCTTCTCATTGTTGTGCAGCACAGTTCCCCAATCGTCTCCGCCTCCGTCGGAAATCCAAACGCCTGATTCATCATAGGCAAGAATGATCATATAATGCGTCGTAGAGCCATTATGGCACCAAAGAATATCTCCCGCACGGGCATTGCATTCCTGCAGAAAGCCATATAGATCGGAAGATTCCCCATCGCTGTTCTGCACCGTGCATGCGTCATCATAATAGTCCACGCCGAAAATATTCTTCCAGACCGAGTTCACAAACGCACAGCATTGCCACGCATAGGCAATGCCGTTATGCAGATAAGGAGATTTGAATTTCCCGTTGAGGCTGTCTACATAGCTGTTTATGGCTTCAAGGACTCTTTCTTCCGCCTTCTCTCTGCTCGCTTTCGAAGCGGCAAATGCGGGAGCGGAAAGAGCCAGAAGCAGGGATATAGTCAGCAGAACCAGAACCAGCCTCCGAGCACGTTTTTTCATACACTTTCGGCTGCGAAAGCACTAAGCTTCCTGCAAAAGCCGCTGTCCTCCTATTGATTGTTCCGCGTTTGTTATTCGGAGTTCCTGAAGCCGCTTCGCACGCGCCGTCGGCAACGTGCGCTAGCGGAAAAATGCCTTCCGTCTGTTCCTGCCCGCCGGAGTGCGAAGAAAAATCGAAAAACCGGCAGGACGGACACGGAAGGCAGTATTTATTTATGTTGCTGCAGCGCCCTTTCGTACGCGCTTTTCGTCCCTTCATCAAAGCATACCATGCGTACCCGTTCAATTTCCGGGTGTTCGTCAAGGTAGCCAAGGATCGTCCGGACAGCGATATCCGCTGCTTGATCCACAGGAAAATGATAGACTCCCGTGGATATGGAAGGAAAATCCACCGTTCTGCAGCCGTTCTCCGAGGCAAGCTTCAAGCAGTTTCGATAACAGCTTTCCAGCAGGGCGCTCTCATTCCGTCCGCCGCCGTGCCAGACCGGTCCCGGCGTATGAATCACATATTTTGCCTTCAGGTCGTAACCCTTGGTAATTTTTGCTTCTCCCGTTTTGCAGCCGCCCAATGTGCGGCACTCCTTCAGCAGATCCGGCCCCGCCGCGCGGTGAATGGCGCCGTCTACGCCTCCGCCGCCCAGCAGGCTGCAGTTGGCAGCGTTGACAATAGCATCCGCATCCGATCGCGTAATATCTCCGCGAATAATTTCCAGTGTTCCGTTCATAATAGTTTCGGTTCCCTTTCCTCTTGCGGATCTTTTTTCAAGCGGTTACAAGAATCTTCTCTCCATCGGAGTGCAGACGGATGTCCGACAGTTGTTCCGAACGCCGGTCGATCACTTCCGTTGCGATGGCATCCTCGATATCCTTCTGAATGATCCGCCGCAGGTTGCGTGCGCCGTATTCCTCGGAAAAGCTCTTCTTCACAAGATAATCCCGCACGGAGTCATCCCAGTGCAGTGACATGTCATGCTCTGCCATGACGTCGCGAAGCTCGCCGAGCATCAGGTCTGCAATTACCCGGAAGTTTTCCTCCGTAAGCTTGTGGAAATATACAATTTCATCTACCCGGTTGAGAAATTCCGGCCGCAGGAAGTCTCCCAGCGCTTTCATGGCCCGCTGCCTGTCCTTGTCGTCCGAGCTTCCTCCGAATCCGACTGTGTTGATGCTGTTTGCGCTGCCGGCATTCGTTGTCATGACAATAACCGTATTTTCAAAGTTTACCGTACGGCCCTGCGAGTCGGTGATCCGACCGTCATCCAAAATCTGGAGTAGAATATTCAATACATCGGGATGTGCTTTTTCGATTTCATCAAACAGAACGACGGAGTACGGCTTACGCCGGATTTTTTCCGTCAGCTGACCCGCTTCGTCATACCCTACGTAGCCCGGCGGCGATCCAATCAGGCGGGATACGGAGAACTTTTCCATAAACTCGGACATATCCAGGCGAATCAGGGACTCGGGAGAATCAAAAAGTTCCGCCGCAAGGCGCTTTACAAGTTCCGTTTTGCCAACGCCGGTAGAGCCGACGAAAATGAAGCTGACCGGCTTGCGCTTGGCCTTGAGGCCAATCCGGCTTCGCCGGATCGCAGCGCAGACCGCATCCACGGCTTCATCCTGTCCGATGATATGTTCCTTCAGCCGATCGTTCAGACTCGCCAGCCGCTCATATTCATCCGCCTTGATGCTTGAAGCCGGGATCTTTGTCCACAGTTCAATAATCCGCGCAAGATTATCCGTTGTCAGCTTTGGTCTGCCTGCCGCTTTGAGCTGATCCAGTTCTGAATTGAGCTGGATGGTTTTGCTGCGGATTTCCGCAAGCTTTTCGTAGTGCTCTTCCTGCGTATCCTGCATCAGCAGATCCTGTTCCTTGGTAAGATCGGCAATGTCTTTCTCGACTTCCTCCCTGCGAGCCAAGTCCTTATTCTGCAGATTTACATCCGAGCAGGCTTCGTCCAGAAGGTCAATGGCTTTATCCGGCAGGTAACGGTCCGTAATATAGCGCTCGCTGAGAAGTACCGCGGCGCGGCACATATTGTCGGGGATTTCCACTTCGTGGTATTCCTCGTAGATATGCTTAATTCCCTTTACAATCCGAATGCTCTCGTCAATGGATGGCTCCGCTACCGTCACCGGCTGGAAACGACGCTCCAATGCGGTATCCTTTTCGATGTGCTTGCGGTACTCGGTGAATGTCGTTGCGCCGATTATCTGCACTTCCCCGCGAGAAAGTGCCGGCTTAAGGATGTTCGCCGCGTTCATGCTTCCTTCTGCGTCTCCGGCGCCGACGATGCTGTGCACTTCATCAATAAAAAGAATTATATTACCGGTTTTCTTAATTTCTTCAATCAGGCCTTTCATGCGGCTTTCGAACTGGCCTCGGAACTGCGTGCCGGCGACCAGCGCCGTCATGTCCAGAAGGTAGACTTCCTTATCCCGCAGCTTATAAGGAACCTGTCCCTTCGCAATCCGCTGGGCAAGTCCCTCCACGATCGCCGTTTTGCCGACGCCAGGCTCGCCGATCAGGCAGGGATTGTTCTTCTGCCGCCGGTTCAGAATCTGAATCACCCGTTCCAGTTCTACTTCCCTGCCAATCACATTGTCCAGCTTGCCCTCCTGCGCGCGCTGACTCAGGTTGATGCAGAAATTGTCCAGATATTTCCGTTTCGTCTGTCGTCCGCCTTTTCCCGCTCCGTTTTTCGCCGGTTCCTCCTTTGAATCCCGTTCGGTGCCGTTTCCGGAAGAGGACTCGTTCTGACCGAAGATTTTATTGAGGAACGGAAACGTTGCCGTCTTCCCTTCATCATCGGAATCCTCGTCGCTGTCCGGGTCAATCTGCGGAATATTGTCAAAGCCTTCGCTCAGAGCGCTCATCATATCGCCGGAAAGATTGTCAATGTCATCATCCGTCAGGCCCATTTTATCGATTACATCGTCTACGGGCTTGATATGGAGTTCCCTGGCGCATTTCAGGCAGAGTCCTTCCTGTTTCTGCTCTCCGTTTTCCACTTTTGTAATAAAAATAATCGCGACGTTTTTGCCGCAGCGTGAACACATTGTTGGCTGCATATAGCTATACTCCTGTTGCTTTGCCCGCTTCGGGGCGATATGATTTGCGTTGTCTATCTCCGAAGCATCTTATACGATCCAGAGTGTCAGAAAATTAAATTTTAAAAACAATCCCGCCAAAACTGCTTTTTCTACGGCGTCTCCAAACAGGACGCCCAAATATCCAAGAATCCAGGACACATACGTGCATATGAAGAGTCCCAGAAGGCACCCTCCTACAATCCCGCCGATGTTTTCCAGCTGCACATTGCTTTTCAGATGGTACTCGCGGTTTACCAGAAGTTCTATCACATAAAACAGAAGGCAGAACATAATCGTGAACAGAACACTGCAGGCAAGATCCAGCATGTCAAGGCAGAACGTATCTTCCGCTGCCTCTTCCAGGCTGCTGCCCTGCGTACGGCTCCGTTCCACCGCCTTGGAAGCCATCCTTTTGCTGTTGTCCGCACAGACGCCGGCTCTTTGAAATACAAGATTGCAGTAATTATATGCCGTTTCATTATCCACCGATGTCGCATCGGCCACGCTGATGGAATTATCCGTGTAGCCCAGTTCCGCCATTGCTGCCGAGCTCTGGGAAGAAACAAGCCCGGCTCCGAACGGATCAAAAGCAGGCTGAAACTGCGGAGAAACCTTATTGGAAATGATTGCCGCCAATACAATCGCCAGCGCAAAAGCTACAACTTTCACTCCGATATTAAGGAGCCCCTTGCTTCGTCCAAGCCATACGCAGTACGCGAAAATCAGAAGCAGCGCTGCATCAATGATGTATCTCATTCTCGGTTCTCCCTCAATCCGCTCAGCTGCTGAATGAATACAGCTCCGCGTAGTTTGTCTCTACTACAAAGATATTCCCATTGTCAAGAACGGCAATATCCTTTGCGCTTTTTACCTCTTCGCTGGATCCCAGCTGGTTCATGGAGCGGCTGTATTCCCGCAGTCCGTCCTGACAAAGTACGGCGATATAGGAGGAATTCGCATCCAAAGCCAGCAGTTCCCTGTTTATTTCCGTCTGCCCGACAACCTCCGCATTCTGTCCCATGGACAGAAGCGTTCCCGTTCCTCCGGTACGGTACTGACCCAGCATCAGGACCGGTGCGCCGCCACCCAGATCGTATTCGGTAAGATATTGATCTCCGAAATCATAGGATCCGCAGAGCTTTCCGCTTCCGTCCAGCGTTCCGAAGCGCTTCTGCGACAAAAAGCAGAGCCGGCTGTCGGCCATCCAGCACATGTCCATAAGGATCTCCTGCTCGGCAGCATAATTCGCCTGCTCCGATTCGCTGTCCAGGCGGAAGAAATGAATAGTGCTTCCTTCCGAGTTAACGGATAGCGTTGCAAGGCGGCTGTTGTCCGGAGAAAGGCAGGCTGTAACCGGGTAGCCCTCCCCGGAACTCCAGCGGTAGACTTTCTCCTGTCTGGCGTTGTAAACCGTTACTGAGCCTTTGTAACCGGTTTCTTCCGTGCAGACGCACATCCAGCCGGAGCGGTTCATCGTCACGGTAAAAATGCTCTGCTCTTGCGTCAGGTCGACAAATTCCCCTTTTAGATTTCCCCAATAGAGTGTCGTGCCGCCGATATCAAAGCAGGCAACCGCCGAATCCCCGGCTGCAATGGCAGGGGTCGTCATTGAGAAGGATTCCCTGAGAATTTCCCGTCCGCTGCTGTCCAGGAGCTGCAGCCCCGTGGAAGAAACGACGGCTAACCCGTTTCCTACCGGAACGGAAACCTGGTTGGAGCCGGAATCAAACACAAAACTGCCGTCCATCTGTCTGGCTTCGCTTCCGGTTCCTCCGAAGAGGGAATACCGAATGGACTCCCGGTTGTGCAAAAGCAGAATTACGCACACGGCAAAAATGACAACGGCAAGAGCAATAATCCAGTCTCTTGTTCGGATTTTAAAGTTCTTAAGCTTCATGCTTCTCCCTTAGCCGGCCGTATGGGATTGCTCACAATCGTGCCGAATAGTTCCGAATCAATGGAGATTATTATATCCCATGCCGGCTCTGAATACAAGAAATCCTACCTTATTTCCGCATGCCCCCGCTCTGCGCTTTTTCCCTTCGGGCACGATAAGGTAAAAAGGATTCGGGGAAGAACTTTCCCCGAATGCACACCAATGGCAGTTCCTGCCGGAAGCTATTTCCGCGCCTGGACCGCATCTTCCGAAAACAGGCCGGAAAATGCGCAGTCATCCGCGCCTGGCTTATTCATCATCCGGCCGACTTCCCCGTCATACCAGACCCGATGAAGATAGAGGCCCTGCGGGGGCATCGTAGGACCGGTAAGGCGCCGATCCCGCTTCTCCAGCAGTTCCGGAATTTCCTCCGGCTCCAGTTTCCCATAAGAAGCATAAACAAGCGTTCCGGCAATCGCCCGGCACATATTATAAAGAAATCCGTCTGCGCAGACCGCAATCCGGATCAGCGGTCCCTTCTGCGTAACATGGCAGTGGAAAACGGTTCGTACGGTCGTTTTTGTGGGGGTTCCTACGCTCCGCACCGCAGCGAAATCATGCGTTCCCTCAAAAGCCGAAGCGGCTTTCTGCATGCGTGCAAGATCCAATTTCTGCGGGTAGAAGCAGACACGGTTTGCAAGAAAGGGATCCCGAATGCCGCTGTTGTAAATAAGGTAGACATATTCCTTTTTTATGCAGGAAGCAATGGCATTAAAGTCTTCCGGCGCTTCGACGGCGTCGGTCACGGCAATATCCGCAGGGAGTCTGGAATTGATCGCAAGGGGCATGCGGTCCAGGGGAATGCGGCTTTCCGTAGAAAACGAAGCGCAGTAGCGCAGGGCATGGACTCCTGCGTCCGTTCTGCCGCAGCCTATGGCTCGGATGGGCTCTTCCAATACCTTCTGAAGCGCCTCATTCAGCGTACCGCATACGCTGCGTTCCTCTTTCTGCACCTGCCATCCGTGATAGGCGGTTCCATCGTAGCGAAGACGCAGTGCAATCTTTTTCATAATCCGAAATGCCTCATTGTAAACATCCCTGCCAGAAGGACCGCTCCAAAACCCAGTGCAATCCAGTCCCGGGGGGCATAGTGCAGCTGTTTGAGCCGGGTCCGTCCCTCGCCGCCGTGGTAGCAGCGGCTTTCCATCGCGACCGCGAGTTCGTCCGCACGTCGGAAAGAAGATACAAACAGCGGTACTAGGATCGGAATCATCGCCTTGGCACGCTGAATGATATTTCCGGTATCAAAATCTGCACCTCTTGCTCTCTGGGCAGACATAATTTTGTTTGTTTCCTCCGTAAGCGTCGGGATAAACCGGAGCGCCATAGACATCATCAGCGCCGTCTCGTGGACGGGAAAGTGAAGCTTTTTCAGCGGAGCGTTCAGAAGCTCCATGCCGTCTGTCAGCATTATCGGACTTGTCGTATAGGTAAGGAGAAATGTTCCCGCTATGAGCATGATAATCCGCAGAATCATCAGCACCGCCTTTTTAATACCCTCCCAGGTGATGGGCCATCCAGGCAGCACCGGCGTGCCGTCGGTATAAAACATATTCAGTACCGCCGTCAGAATGATAATGATAATGAGCGGACGCAGACCCTGCATTATGACACGGAATTTGACCTTGGACGAGATCAGGAAGGCCGCGGTGACAGCCATCATAACCCCATAGGAATACCAGTCCAGAGCCGCAAACAGCGCAACAATATAAATAATGACCCAGAGGAGCTTCGTCCGGGGATCCAGCCTATGAATCAGGGAGTCTCCGGGAAAATATTGGCCAAGGGTAACACTTTTCATGCCTTCGCCCTCCTATCGTACCGGAGTACGGCTTCCACCAGCTGATCGTCGGTATAGACAGGGCCTCCCAAGTCCACGCCGCGGTGCTTGAGCTCCAGGGCAATTTTCGTAGATTCCGGCACGCTCAGGCCGATAGAGAAAAGATCTTCCGGATGGGAAAAAATCTCTTTCGGCGTACCGTCCATGGCAATATGTCCTTGATTGAAAACAACAAGCCGGTCGGCCAGTTTTGCCATATCGTCCATGCTGTGACTGACCAGGATGACGGTCGCACCGGTTTCCCGCTTGTACGTGCAGATATTCTCAAGAATTTGCCGGCACCCTTCCGGATCCAGGCCCGCCGTCGGCTCGTCAAGAATGAGCACTTCCGGCTCCATCGCGATAACGCCCGCAATTGCAACGCGGCGTTTCTGTCCTCCTGAAAGCTCCAGCGGCGAGTCTTCGAAAAGGTTTTCCGAAATTCCGGTAAAGGCGGCAGCACGGCGAACGTGCGCGTCGATTTCTTTTTCATCCAGCCCCATATTTTTCGGGCCGAAGGAAATGTCCTTATAGACGGTTTCCTCAAACAGCTGATATTCCGGATACTGGAAAACAAGGCCAACGCGGAATCGAATATTGTGCGTAATCTTTTTCGTTTCAAAGATGTTTTGTCCGCCAAGCGTCACGGTCCCTGCACTGGGCTGCAGAAGTCCGTTCAGATGCTGTATAAAGGTCGATTTGCCGGAACCTGTGTGCCCGATAATGCCCACAAACTGCCCGGCCGGGATTTCCACGCTGATATCCTCAATGGCTACTCGTTCAAACGGGGTGCCCTCGCTGTATACGTGGCGTAGAGCCTCAACTTTAATATCTGCCATACTGCTACTGTCCTTCCGACGCCATCGCGTCCCGAATTATCGGCTGTCCGCCGGTAAAAGGCGTTCTGCTCTTTTCCGGCTTTCGCCTCTGCATTGCTATTTTTCTCCCCCGCATGGAAGAAGTGCGCCGGCAATGGCCTGGGCACACGCTTCCGGCGTCAGCGCAGAAAGGGGAAGGGAGAATCCTGCCGCATTGAGTTTATGCACAACATAGGTGGATGCGGGAACCGTGAGTCCTTCTTTTTTGAGAAGCTCGACCCGGGAGAAGACCTCCGCCGGTGAACCGTCGGCGGTAATCCGCCCTTCGTCCATAATCATGAGCCGATCGGCATCCACGCATTCCGCCATGTGATGCGTAATGAGAATTACGGTGATCCCCTGCTCTCGGCAAAGCCGTGTTACCGTGCCGACAACTTCCTGTCTTCCCTGCGGATCCAGCATGGCTGTCGGTTCGTCCAGCACTATCACATCCGGTTCCATAGCCAGTACGCCGGCAATGGCCACCCGCTGCTTCTGCCCTCCGGAAAGGAGGTGCGGAGCGTGCTCCCGGTATTCGTACATATTGACAAGCTTCAGTGCTCTGTCGACACGCTCCCGGATTTCCTCCGGCGGAACGCCCAGGTTTTCCGGAGCAAAAGCGACATCATCCTCTACGACGCCGGCTACAATCTGATTGTCCGGATTCTGAAAAACCATGCCGACCTGTCTTCGAATGGGAAGGATGTTCTCCTCAGCGGATGTATCCATGCCGCAGACCGTTACCTTTCCTTCACTGGGTAGCAGAATACCGTTAAACATTTTAGCCAGTGTTGATTTTCCCGATCCATTGCGTCCAAGGATCGCCACAAACTGCCCTTTGGAAATTTCAAAATTCAGGCCATGAAGAGCCTCTTCGTCGTCTCCGGGGTAGGTAAAATGCAAATTTTCAGCAGAAATGATTTCCATCGCAGTTCCTCTTATCGGGTCCAGCGGCAGCTTGCACCGCAGGGCAGCGTCAGACCGCTGCGGGTAACAGGAAGACCCAGTTCCTGACTTTCGGAGTGACCGCCGAAACGGGAAGAAATAAGTTCCTCCATCATATAGTGCAAAACGGAGGGCGCAAGGCCCGTGGTATACGAATTAAGCAGAACAAAAACCGGATTTTCCAGGACTTCCGCGCAGAGGGTAAGAAAAGGCCAGAGGTTTGTCTCCAGCTTCCAAATTTCCCCGCCCGGTCCCCGTCCATAGGAAGGGGGGTCCAGAATAAGGGCGTTATAGCGGTGGCCTCTGCGAATTTCTCTACGGAGAAATTTTCCGCAGTCGTCTACAATCCACCGGATTGGCGCTTCCGACAGTCCGGAAGACACAGCATTCTCTTTTGCCCAGCTGACCATTCCTTTTGCCGCATCCACATGGCACACGGAAGCTCCTTCCGCCGCGCAGGCAACCGTAGCGGCGCCGGTATAGGCGAAAAGATTCAGAACCCGCACTGAAGTTCCGGCATCCCGAATCTGCTGCCGAACCCAGTCCCAATTGACGGCTTGCTCCGGAAAAATCCCGGTATGCTTGAAATTCATCGGCTTTACCTGAAATGCAAGATCCTTATAGCGGATTTGCCAGCTCGCCGGGAGGCCTGTCTTCTCCCACCGGCCTCCGCCGGAGGAGGAGCGCGAATAGTGCGCGTTGCAGCGTTTCCAGTGCGGATCACGCCTGGGGGTTTCCCAGATTACCTGCGGATCCGGCCGAACAAGGTAATACGAACCCCAGCGCTCCAGTTTTTCACCGCCGGAGCAGTCCAGTAGCTCGAAATCTTCCCATTCGTCTGCCGTCCACATGTTGCTCCCCTTTCCCGTAACAGTCGCAGGAAACACATTTTACCATTGCGACTGCCTGCGGTCAACTTTACCCTGCCCAAAAAGCGGCAGGATGCCGCCCTAAAGATGGGTGGCCCCTGCCGCTGCATCGGCTATTTGCTTTTTCCGCGTCAGGATGCGGGCGGGGAAAGGTTCATCACTTCCACAGCCGCTCTCGTTACAAGGATGCAGTCGCATTCCCCGCTGTCCAGGGCGCTGAAGAGTGTCCGGCCGCCGCCGACGACCCGTGTGATTCGGGAGAATTTCCCCTGCAGGCTTTTCTCATGCGCCAGCATCGTCTCTATTGTCTCGGAAGAATTGATATCCAGGCTCTTGTTCTTCAAGCCGGATTTTGTTCCCGACAGAGCTGCAATTACATATTCGGAACGGAGAAACGGGCCATAAATTTCGTACTCCTCTTCCACTCTTTCTTCCGTTTCCTTGCCTTTTTCATCTGTCTTATAGACAATTTTTACGTTGCTGGGAGCCCCGAAGGCAACATCAATCTCACCGGAGGAAAGCTCAACATAGGTTTTTTCGCTGCTGATCGCATAAAATTGCGGCGTCCAGCCAAGTTTGCTGCAGACCGCCTGCGCAAGTTCCGGGAATGCCCCGCAGAAGGCACCGCTTGCGTCCTGATAGCTCAGAGGATAATTTTCCCCGTCCACCCCGACTAAGATGCTGATGGAAGGGATATTGCCCTCCGCCGCGTCCAATGCTTCCGCGTTCTTGGTGTATTCCATCTTCTCCCCGCCGCGGAACCAGCGGGCATTCAGGCTGTCCAGCGTCCCGTCCGCCGCGAGCACTTGCATGGCGGCAGTAATATACCAAGCAAGATCGCTTCCGGTTCGGAAGGCGATATAATAATTTGCATCCCCGAGCGAACGCAGAATCCGGTATCTCCCGCCTCCGCTCCCGCCACAGGCTGTAAGGCCGAGGCAGAGCGCAAGAACCAGCAGCCAGATCAGACTTTTTTTTATGGCCGAAGACAAAGAACCGGACCTCCCTTCCGCAGAACGCACACTCTTAAGCGTATTCCATCATAGCGAAAGCGGAAAACCCGGTCAAGACGGGAAGAGCAGAATTCAAAAATTATTTACGGTCCATGCGGCTTTCCTGCAGCCGTTACAAAGACAGAACACGATGCTCCAGAAAGCGAACGCATCCCTTGAGAAGCAGGTACCGCAGCGCGCCGTTTTCCGCCTCAGCCGTGATCTCCAGGGTCCCGCCCGGCTCGCTGAATTTTTCCGTACAGCTTCCGCCGCTTTCCCAGCTCAGCCAGGCGCCCGCCGCGGCAGTGCCGCTCGCGCAGGAGCTTTCCCATACGATCGTATCCGTAGACGCCACATAAACGACCGGCGTAAGGCGATGAGCCTTCCGATCGACCTGCAGAACACCCAGCGCTGCAGACTCCAGGTCCCGGCACCAGGTCCGAATTCTTTTTTCCACATAGTCCTTAGCCAGCGTCTGCTCGAAGATGAGATGCGTTATGCCGGGCAACTGCACTAAGCCGGCTTCACGGCTGTCCGTCCGGGTCTCGAATACCGCAAGCGGAAGCGGCATCTGCACGCTGCCCTCCCACTGTCCTCCGACCCGGTGCACTGTAACGCAGACCGGATCCGGCGCACCGGAAACACGCAGCTCGGCCGTCTGCCTTTCCGCTCCGGTCTTCTCCGCCAGAAGCGCCGCACAGCAGAGGCTTGCATTGCCGCAGAATTCTCCGCCCATCATTTGCAGCGAAGGATTTTCCGGAGAAAGGCGAACATATCCCACCTGCTGGCAGCCGGGGAGCCGCTGCATAAGTGCCGCGGCACAGCGGGCCCGCTGCGGTGCAGGAACGTCTGACAGTACAAGTGCGGTTATATTCCCAGTAGGATCCGCGAGAATATATTCAACCTCCATATGGTTAGTCTCCGTAGTTCTGCAGAAAGCGTTTCGTCCGCTCCTGTGCCGTATTTCCGAAAATCTCTTCCGGAGTTCCCTGTTCTACGATAATGCCGGCATCCATGAAAATAACCCTGTCGGAAACTGCTCGGGCGAAGGACATTTCATGCGTCACAATCACCATGGTCATATCCTGTTCCGCCAGCTGCCTTATTACCTTCAGAACCTCGCCGGTAAGTTCCGGGTCCAGCGCCGAAGTCGGTTCATCGAAAAAGAGGATCTGCGGATGCATGGCAAGCGCTCTTGCAATCGCCACACGCTGCTGCTGTCCGCCGGAAAGCTGGCAGGGGTAACTCTCCGCCTTATCTTCCAGTCCCATCCGCTTCAGTAGCTCCCGCGCCGTCTGTTCCGCTTCCTCCCGGCTTCTTTTCTGTACTACCATGGGTGATGCCATCAGATTATGCAGAACCGTGTAGTGGGGAAATAGATTGAACTGCTGAAAGACCAGGCCGAACACGCTTTTCATCCGCCGCAGCTCACTCTGCGGCAGGTAGACCGCTTTCCCTTCCTCTCCGGTCCAGGCCGCGGCCCGATCCAGATAGCGGATTTCTCCGGAATCCATTGTTTCCAGGAACGTAGCGCAGCGCAGAAGCGTGGATTTTCCGGATCCGGACGGCCCGATGACGGAAACAACATCGCCCTTGTCTACGGAAAGGGATATTCCTTTCAGCACCTCCAGATCGGCAAAGGATTTGTGCAGATTCTTAATTTCCAGTATCATGTCCGCCGCCCCCGTTACGTGTAGTAGGAAAAGCTCTTCTCAACCTTTTCCATTGCCCATGCCACGACGGCATTGAAGATGAAGTAGAACAATCCGGCAACGAAAAGGGGTGCAAAGCTGGTTTCCGCCGCAGCAATCTGCTTTGCCACGGTAAACATCTCCGCATATGCCAGTACGAAGGCCAGAGAAGTGTCCTTAACCAAAGTGATAACTTCGTTCGTAACCGGCGGAAGCACGCGTTTTATCATCTGCGGAAGAATAATCTGATAGAAGGTCTGGTTATGGGTATAGCCCAGCACTTCCGCCGCTTCCCACTGTCCCGGCGGTATGGATTCGATGCCGGAGCGGTAGATTTCCGCAAAGTAGGCGGCGTAGTTGATTACAAAGCCGACAATAATGGCGGCAAATCGCCAGGTCGTGGAAATTCTCGCTCCGAACAGGTAGTACGGGCCGTAGCAGACGACCAGCAGCTGCAGCATCAGAGGCGTGCCGCGCAGGATCGCAATGAAAAAAACGAAAATCGCACGCACAGGCTTGACCCGGGACAGCCAGCCTTTGAAGCCGGGAGCCGGGGACACCCCCGCAATTGCCCGTGTGCGCCAGTCCGGATCCAGCCTGCGAAACGGCGCCCAGGTGCTCATCCGCCCGAAACATACAAAAAGTCCCAGCGGCAGGGAGAAAACTAAAGTCAGCAGGAAGATGAGCGTGGAAGATCCCAGGCCTTCCAGAAGCTGCAGACAAATCATACCGAATGTCATCGGTCATTCTTTCCTTTCGCATCAATATTCCTCGCCGAGCACGAAAAGGCGGCAGATACGAATCTGCCGTCCTAATCTTTACTTATTGCTTTCGTGCTTCAGCTTTCCACGGTCCCTCCGGAAACATAGTACATTGCCACGCCAATATCGATGGCGATGGCATCCACCATGCCGGAATTCATGTTCAGAACCGCTGTGTTGTAGTCCGCCGTCTGCTCGAGGCTCTTAAAGGTCGCTGCAAGATCCGACCGATCGGTCTGCAGGGCTGTCAGGGCAGAGGAGTCTGCCTGTGTAACGACTGTTTTACCGCTTAGGTCCGCCAGTGTCTGGATTTCCGAATCCGCTGGTACCATCACAACAATGCTGTTGTCCACGTATGCGTCCGACCAAGTATAGTCATCCTCCCGCCCGGTCATGGTAAATCCGTTCCAGATGCAGTCAATGGCGCCGGAGTTCAGTTCCATGTCCTTGGCGTCCCAGTCAATGGGCTGTTTTACAAGTTCCCAGCCGTATATGTCGCAGACGGCCTGGGCAAGCTCCAGATCGAAGCCCGTATATTCGCCGGTTTCATCCTTGTATCCATAGGGAGGGTATTCGGCATCAAAGCCGACCACCAGCTGCGTGCGGTTTTTGAACTCGTCGCTGGCAGCGGTTGCGTCAAAGGTTGTCGCATTGGCTTCATCCAGGCAGAGCATCGCATCTAAATGATAGTCCGAATATTTGGCCGCAACCTCATCTATGGTCCCGTCCTTCAGCAGCTGGTACACGCCAGCCTGCACGGCGTCCCGCAGCTCGGTATTGCCTTTCTTGAAGCCGATGCCGTACTGCTCGGTAGAGATTTTTTCATCCAAAATGCGATAGGGAGCCGAAGCCGATGTTGTCGAAGGTTCCGCCGTGGCAGCGGCTTCTCCTCCGGAACTGCCGCCGCAGGCGCTCAGCGCAAGCAGCATAACCAGAGCCAATACTAAAGCGATTGTCTTTTTCATTTCCTTTCCTTCTCTCTTTCGTAGGATGGCTGTGTTACAGTATATCACATTAGCGAACTAATGCAATAGAGCGCTGCCCGTTCGAAAAATGGATGCCGAAAGACAGGGCTTCCGTGTGCAGACATGCCCCGAATCCCCTGTTACAACGGTTTTTTTCGAATCTGCGCCCAGGGCCGGGGATATTTCGAAGCGGTGATTCCATCCTTGCCGTAAATTACAACGGAGTGCACTGCCTCCGTTCCCGGTACGGAATAAGTTTTAACGCCGCGAAACCGAGCTCCCAGCTTTTGTGCCGCCGATGCCGCTTCCTGAACTTCCGCCCGGCAGTCCGGACCTTTCAGGGCTAGAAAAAGTCCGCCCTGCCGCGTCAGAGGCAGACAAAGCTCATTCAATACGGAAAGTTTCGCCACCGCCCGCGCAAGCACCGCGTCAAAGGTCTCCCGATAGGGTCCCCTGGCAGCGTCTTCCGCACGGGCGTGAATGCATTCCACATTTTCGAACTCCAGATTCCGGCACAGGTCCTGCAGAAAATTTATCCGCTTTCCCAGACTGTCTATTAGAACAAGCCGCATCGATGGATGCAGAATCTTCAGCACCACGCCGGGAAATCCCGCTCCCGAGCCGACATCCGCCGCGCTTTTCCCGTCCAGCTCCACCCACTGCGCTGCAGCGGCGCAGTCAAGAAAATGCAGCCGTGCAATGTTTTCCTCCCCCGCAATCGCGGTAAGGTTCATGACGGTATTCGCTTCCGTAAGCAGATCTGCATAGCGCCGGAATTTTGAAAGAATTTCATCGCTGCAGGGCTGTCCCAGAGCCGGCAGTTCCTGTTCCAATATTTTCTCAAGAGACATGGCGTGCCTTCTTCCGCAGATAGACTTTTTCGGCGCAGCTCGCCGACTGTTTCCATTGTATCATGATTCGGTACCGCCGTCTCATTCTTCTTTCCGCTACTGCCAGTGCGGGCATCGGCAGTTTTCATGCCGTTTTCATCCGCTCCGCCAGGAAGAAAAAAGGGTTCTATAATAAATGTTGGGGTAGAGATCTGGAGAACACTCCAGATCTCTTCTTTCACGCCAAAAGAAAAAACAGTAGAGCATAAAGAACAAAACCTTTAGAATATAGGTGACTAATCCAAAACGAAAGGATGTTCAATATGCTCTATAAAGATAATACAACAATGCTGATGGGATTGGAAGAGGCCATTGTAGAACGGGTGGAGGAAACA
>OMTF01000020.1 GCA_900313925.1 uncultured Eubacteriales bacterium
AACTTTGATTATTAATACTATAAATATTTTTATCCATGTTTATATTATACCATATAGCACCACCGGATACAAGCAAAACGGCGGCTTACTCATGTCTGAAGACACGAGAATGCACCGCCGGACTTTTCAAGCGCTGAAAGGCATTCCGCTGAGCATTCCGAAAGGCTTTCGCGGGCGTTTCACGGACGCCTGTCTTGATGCGGGGTTTGCACCGGATTTTATCTGTGTTTCCTCATCGCGTACGATAGCGAAAATGTGGGCGGAAGACAGACAGACCGCCGCGGTGCTTGTAGCGCACGATGCTTTTGACGAAGGGGAGTTCTGCTGCCGCCCGATCCAAGGAAACGAGCTGCGAACGCAGCGCTGCTTTGCCGTTTCCAGGGAGAGGATTCTGTCTTCCGTTGCAGAAACTTTTCTTAAATTCTGCAGAGCCTCCGATCTTACGGAGTCCTGGGAAAAGTACGAATCGGAAGCATGACAAAGAACCAAAAAAACGGCGGACTGCCGCAGGGGCAGTCCGCCGGGACGAAACGAGGAATTGCGGCCTCAGAACAGCTCGTCGCCGGACTTGTTTTCCAGACCGGGATGTCCGTCAAAACGCACGACGCCGACTTTTGCCTTTCCCCATACTGCCTGTTCGACAAGATAGGCGCCGCGGATTCCGAACCCTCCGCAAAGCTCAATTGCCTTGCAGCCGGCATCCGCCATTTCCTTTGCCGCTTCGACGCCCTGCGCATATGTAGAGACGCCGATGGCAGTCAGGCGGACCGTCGGGGTGACCACTGTGCTGCGGTCCTTTTTCGGATCCGCTCCGCCGGCTATAAAGATAAATGCAGCTTCCAGCATAAGGATACCTCCTACTTCTTATTCGGAATGTGAATGGCCTTTTTGTCTACGGCAAGAGCGCACTCGCGGACGGCTTCCGATACGGTCGGATGGCAGTGAATGGTATCGGTGAACTCCTCCAGCGTCGATTCCAGCTTCAGTGCGAGGGAGGCTTCTTCAATCAGCTCCGTTGCGTTCGGGGCAAGGATGTGCACACCGAGAATCTCACCGTATTCTTTTCCTGCGATTACCTTGATCATGCCGTCCTTGCAGCCGGCGACCAGGCACCGGCCGTTGCCGCTTGTCGGGAATTTGCCGACTTTATAGTCAATGCCGAGTTCCTTGACTTTCTCCTCGGTATAGCCGACGCCTGCGAACTCCGGCCCTACGTAGCAGCAGCTGGGGCTCATATCCGGATCAAAGGTCTTGTCACCGCCCATGGCATTTTCCGCCGCCGTTTCGCCCATCGCCATAGCCGCGTGGGCCAGCATCAGCTTGCCGGTGCAGTCGCCGATGGCATAGACGCCCGGAACGCCGGTTTCCATCTTGTCATTGACTTGAATGAAGCCTTTTTCTATCGTAACGCCGGTCTTTTCAAGCCCGATTCCCTCGGTATTCGGACCGCGCCCGACGCATAGGAGAACCTTTTCAACCTGGAAGGTCTTTTCTCCGTCCGGCGTTTTGACTTTGACGTCGGCGCCTTTAGCGGTATCCTGCACGGATTCCACCTGAGAAGAAGTCAGAATCTCCATGCCCTGTCCCTGCAGCTTGCCCTGCAGAATGCCGGTAAGTTCTCCGTCCATCAGCGGCAGAAGCTTCGGAAGCATCTCCACAACGGTTACTTTGGTACCGTAGCGCATATACACGCTGCCAAGCTCAAGACCGATGACGCCGCCGCCGATGACAAGAAGGCTCTCCGGAATGTGATCCAGGGTAAGGCAGGCGGTAGAGTCAATGCATGCCTTGGAATCCTTTACACCGGGGATGCCCGGAATGATGGGATAGGAACCGGAAGCGATAATCACTTTATCCGCGGAGTATTCCGTGCCGTCGACAGAAACGGTTTTCGGACCTGTAAATACAGCCTTGCCCTCAACAACTTTAATTTTGTTTAGCTTGCAAAGAGCACGTACGCCGCTGGTAAGCTGCTCCACGATGGAAGCGCGGAAACCCTGTACCTTGCTCCAGTCGACCGTGACTTTTTCCGCTTTGATGCCGATGTCCTCGCTGCACGTAGCCGTTTCATAAACTTCGGAGCAGTGCAGCATGGCTTTGGTCGGCATGCAGCCGCGATTCAGACACGTACCCCCGATTTCCGCTTTTTCAATCAGCGTTACCTTGGCTCCCAGCTGGGCAGCCCGAATCGCAGCCACATAGCCCCCCGGGCCGCCGCCGACAACCAGAACGGTGCCTCCGGCAGCCGGTGCCGCGGCCGCCCCGGCAGGTGCAGAAGCGCTCTCCTTTGCGGGAGCACCGGCATCCGGAAGATCGACTTTCTCCCCCGGCTCTCCGATAAATCCGATGGGAGCCAGAACCGGAACGGTTTCACCGGCGGGAACGGCAATTTTCAGCAGCGTGCCGCTCGCCGGCGCCTGAATGTCGTTCGTGAGTTTATCTGTGGATACCGTGAGGAGCACTTCGCCTTCCTGCACAGCATCTCCTTCATTCTTTTTCCATTCGTCCACTGTGCCTTCCGTCATGGTAAGGCCAAGTTTCGGCATTACTACAACTTTTCCCATTTTCAGCGCCTCCTTATGCCAGCATCAGCGCAGGATTTTCCATCAGAGTCTTGATTCTCTGCAGAAATTCCGCGGCAAGCGATCCATCTACTACACGGTGGTCTGCCGTCAGCGACAGATTCATGATCGGCCGGATGACCATCTCTCCATTGCGCACAACCACTTTGTCCTCCATGGTGTTGACACCCAGAATGGCAACTTCCGGCTGGTTTATGATCGGAGAGAAGCTTTCAATGCCGTACATTCCAAGATTGGTAATTGTAAATGTGCCGCCCGTTAGCTCATCCATGCCCAGGCCTCCGCTGCGGGCTCTTTCTGCCAGATCCTTTACTTCCTCGTGGATCTGCGTCAGACTTTTCTTATCCGCATCCCGCACATTGGGAACGACAAGTCCGTTGTCCAGTGCGACGGCAACGCCCATATTTACGTAGTGCTTATAGACAATCTTATTGTCTTCCACGGAGCAGTTGAGAAGAGGATACTCCGTCAGGGCTTTGGCGACGAATTTAACCAGAAGATCGGTATAGCTGACACGGATGTCCTTTGCCTTCAGCTGCTCGCGCCAGAGCTTCATCTGCGTCATGTCAATGCCGAGATTGAAAGTAACCGTGGGACTAGTCATGTGCGAATTGAGCATGTTTTTGGCAATGGCTTTCCGCATCCCGTTCATTGCGACGGTTTCTTCCCGGGCTTCCTCGGGGCCTTTCTCCCGAGTGCTTTTCAGGTAGTCCAGAATATCCTGCGCAAGAACACGCTTATGCGTCGGAATGTCCTTCAGGTCGACGCCTGCGTCGGCTGCAACTTTCGCGGCAAGAGGGGATGCCTTTACACCCGGTTCGGGTGCCTTGGCCGGAGCAGCGGGAGCAGGCGTATAGTTCTTTACATCCTCCTCGGTAATTCTTCCCTTGGGGCCGGTGCCCTGGATCATGGCAAGATCGATGCCCTTCTCTTTTGCAAGCTTCTTGGCGGCGGGACTTGCAAGAATGCGCTCTCCGGCTTTATGGACCGGGGCGGCTGCCGCCGGTGCGGAAGCTTCCGCTGCGGGCGCTTCCGCGGCCGGAGCGCCGGAATCTCCCGCCAGACCGCTGATATCTTCATCCGCTTCCGCAATGATGGCGATATTCGCCAGAACGGGAACGGTTTCGCCTTCCGGCACGATGATTTTCCGCAGAATTCCGCTTGCAGGAGCGTTGATCGTATTCGTCAGCTTATCCGTTTCAACCTCCAGCAGGGGCTCTTCTTCCTTGACCGCATCGCCTTCTTTTTTCAGCCATTTGCTCACAGTGCCTTCGGTCATTGTAAGGCCCTGCTTTGGCATTACAACTACTTTTGCCATAGTAGCCCTCCTATCTACTTGAATTCGAAATTTTGCTCAGGGTCGTTTATACATACCTAGAGAGGCGGCTTTTGCCAGAGCTTCCCGCGGGAGAACTCTCCAGGGGCCGTTCCTCTGAATTACGAACTGCGCCGTGTCGCCGGCGAATAATTTGACTTCCCGTTCTCCATCCAATGCGATCATGGCGGGCTGCTGCGCATGATATTCCCAGGGCTCGCCGAATTCGAGCTGCCGCGCATCCGAAATTTCCATCGGAGAGAGAACTCCGGCGGCAATCGGTGCGACGACTTTCTGCCCCGGGCTTCCCAGCGAAACGGCATAGCCGAAATCGTCCGAGTCCAGAACAATGCGCTGCACGCCGGGAACAGAAGAAAATCCGATGGCCGCGGGATGGCAGCGGGAGACGATAATCTCCTTCATTCTTTTCGGATCCCAGATCGCTTTGGCGCCGACATAGGTATCATCGGAAATAACGGCGTCAATCAGAGCCATGTCCCGATATTCGCCGTTGACATAAATCTCAATCCGCTTATCACGGATGCATACGCTGTACGGATCCTCCATCCGGGAAACAGCCGCGGCAGCCATGCCTGCAACGGTTCCCTCCATCATTGTGGGATAAACGTTATTCGTTCCGGTGGATATGGAGAGAAGGGGCGTCTTTTTCAGCTTCTTCGCGGCGGCCCGGGAAGTCCCGTCTCCGCCCAGCACGATCACGCAGCCCACGCCCATATCCTCCATGAGACCGGCTGCGTATTCGGTGTCCTTCACGGAGCCATCCATCAGGAAGTCCAGTACTTCTATATTGGAATTCAGTACCTTGTCGTCTTCGAGCTGATACTGAACGCTGTAGCCGATTGTAAAAGTGTCCGGCATAAAAACAACGTCCCGCACGCCGAGAGCTTCAGCTGCGAGTACTGCACGTTTGCAGATATTGACTTTTTCACTGTTGTCGATTGTTGTTGCATAGGATACCAGGCGTCGGATGTCCTTGCCGGATGCGGGATTGGCGATAATTCCAATTCTTGCCATAATTTTTCTCCGAAATGTATCTGCAGTACAGCCGCGGCGGGACTCGGAGACGGAAACTCCGCCCGCCGCGGTGATTGCGGATGCCCTGTCGGGATTAGGAGGCAGGGCATCCGGCCGCATCTTCCCGGGATGCGAGTCCTCTGTTCATTGAACAAAGGAGGAGGAGGGGAAGGAGGAGAATCTCCTTCCGAAATTCATCAGAACATCTTCTTTGCTGCCAGAACAATGTCTGTGGCATTGGGAAGATAGACGTCTTCCAGATTGGGAGCAAAGGGAACCGGCGTGTTCAGAGCGCCGATACGGGCGACCGGTGCGTCCAGATCGTCGAACATTTCTTCGCTGATGGTCGCACTGATTTCTCCGCCGTAGCCGCCGCGCTTGACTTCTTCGGTGACGACAATCGCTTTGTGCGTCTTGGCGACGGACTCGGCAATGAGGTCCTTATCCAGCGGATACAGGGACCGGATGTCGATGACTTCCGCATCAATTCCGTCGTCTGCAAGCGTCTTGGCAGCATCCAGTGCGTCAAAGACCTGCTTTGCATAGGTAATAATCGTGACGTCCTTGCCCGGACGGACAATCTTGCCTTTTCCGAGAGGAATCGGGTCCATGCTGGTTACCTCGCTCTTTACGGCGTAAAGAAGCTTATGTTCAAAGAACATTACGGGGTTGTCGTCATCGATGGATGTCAGCAGAAGACCCAGAGCATCCTGCGCATTGCTGGGATAGACAACTTTCAGACCGGGAACATGGGTAAGCCATGCTTCCAGACTCTGGCTGTGCTGGGCGGCGCCGCCGGTACGGCCGCCGGCGGGCAGACGAACGACCATCGGAAGATCGATCTTGCCGCCGAACATGAAGCGCATTTTTGCGGCCTGGTTTACGAGCTGGTCCATAGCAACCGTAAGAAAGTCATTGAACATTATTTCTGCGATCGGCCGCATGCCGGTCGCGGCACTGCCGACGGCCGTGCCGATAATCGCACCTTCGGAAATCGGGGTGTCGCGGACGCGATCCGCGCCGAATTCCTCAAACATGCCGGCGCTGACGCCGAAGCATCCGCCAAAGGCACCTACATCCTCACCAAAGAGGATTACTCCCGGATCTTCGCGCATCCGGATGCTCATTGCCTCACGGATGGCCTGCCCATAAGTCATTGTACTCATCTTACGCGCACCTCCTCTTTGATATCCGAATAGACATCGTCGACCACGCTTTCGTCCGGTGCATACGGCTGCGCATCCGCAAATTTGATGGCGGCATCGATTTCGCCGGCAACTTTCTTGTCGACCTCATCAATTTCCGCCTGCGTCATAACGCCGTTTTCCACCAGGAACTTCGTGTAGTTCGGCACCGGGTCCTTCTTCATCCAGGCTGCCTGCTCCTCGGGCGGCTTGTAGGTAGCCGGATCGCCTTCGAAGTGTCCGTGCTGCCGATACGTCTTGCATTCAATCAGGGTCGGACCCTTGCCTGCACGGGCGCGGGCAACGGCTTCCTCCGCCGCTTCGAAGACCGCCATGGGGTCATTGCCGTCCACGGAAACACCGGGGATGTTGTAGGCGGCGCCGCGATCGGCGATATCCTTGATTGCCTGGTGACGGGACTGGCTCATGGAAATTCCGTAATGGTTGTTTTCGCAGACAAACACGATGGGGAGTTTCCAGATGGAAGCCAGGTTCAGGGATTCATGGAATGTGCTCTGGTTCGTGGAGCCGTCGCCGAAGAAGCAGACGCAGACCTGATCCGTCTTCCGAAGAACAATGGAAAGTCCGGCGCCGCAGGATATCGGCTGCCCTGCGCCAACGATGCCGTTTGCACCGAGGATGCCTTTATCGCGATCGGCAATATGCATGGAGCCGCCTTTGCCCTTGCAGTATCCGGTATAGCGTCCGAACAGCTCTGCCATCATGAGGTTCATATCGCCGCCTTTTGCGATAATGTGGCCATGGCCACGGTGCGTGGAAGTGATGTAGTCATCATCCCGCAGGCATTCGCATACGGCCGGGGCAATGGCTTCCTCACCCAGATACAGGTGGGCGAATCCATATACTTTGCCTTCGGCAAACAGCCGGGAAACGGCCGTTTCGAAGTCGCGTATACGGCGCATGCGGAGATAGATGTCTTTCATCTGTTCTTTTGTTGCTGACATTCTAAGACCTCCTTTAAAAATTCCTTTTCACATTTTGGACCTGTATGAAATCGCCGCCGCTGCTGGGTAGCGGCGAAAGAACAGACTATTCCCGAATGAAAACCTCAACGGCGGCGACGGCAGCTTCCACGCTTTTTTCCTTGTCCCCGAAATTGCGGATGCATACGCCGTCCGCAACAAGGCCGCCGGGAACCGCTTTTACTTCCGCAGTACCCACCGGAAGCATGGACGCGACAGCCTCAAGATCGACCTCTTCCGGTCTTGAGACACCGACCGTACATTGAATGTATACACGGCGCGGAAAATCCGCATCCGCAATGCCGAGAATTTCCTGCAGACCGCACAGACAGCTTCTGGACACAGCATCCTTGACCGCTTTGCAGGCGGCTTTCGTCACATTCTGCCCGTGCAAATCGGTCCCCAGACCGAATTCAACAATGAATTTTTTCATTTTTTTCATTTGAATCCCTTCCTGTCTCACAAATACGACAATTTGTAAGACATGTCTATGCATCCACTGCAATTATTATAAAATCGTAAAACAGAATTCTCAATATCTCCTTTATAATTCTCAAAAATTCGGAAATCTTTCTATTTCTCTGCCCTGGAAACGGAGCAGGTTTCACAAAACTGTTAAATTAATGACAAAAAAATTCTGAGACTTGGGGAGCCAAGTCTCAGAATTTGAGAAATTGCATTAGAAAATCTCAATCAGGGTTGAGATTGAGATTTTTTCAGTTCCTTTGGATGGATGGAATATTTCTTCAGACGGCGGTAAAGCGTGGCGCGGCTGATGCCCAGTTTGTCGGCGGCCTGTCCCACATCGCCGTCGCTGACGGTGAGTGCGGAGAGAATTTCGCCGGCTTCCCCGGTGGCCTCCTCCGGCTCCACATTGAGATTTTCGACCGCATACCGCAGACTGCTGCGGTCGAGGGTGCCGTTCGTAGCGGAGTAGAAAGCGCGCTCAATCCCATTCTGCAGCTCCCGCACATTGCCGGGCCAGTCGTACTCGAGGAGGGCAGCGCGGAATTCCGGGGTCATGACCTTCGCCATGCTCGGGCGTGCCTGGTTCAGCTTATCCAGAAAGTAATCCGCTGTTTTCGCAATATCTGCGGGGCGGCTGCGCAGGGGAGGAATGACGAGCCGGAGAACGTTCAGGCGGTAATACAGGTCCTGCCGGAAACTTCCGTTGACGACGCAGCGCTCCAGCTTCCGGTTCGTCGCGGCGATAATGCGGATATCCAGCTGAACTTCCTGACCGCTTCCAAGCCTTGTAATAATATGCGTTTCGACAGCTCGCAGAAGCTTCGACTGGAAGTCCAGGGGAAGCTCGCTGATTTCGTCCAGAAACAGCGTGCCGTGGTTTGCTAGCTCGAAGCGCCCGGGATTTCCCTCCGCGGCGGTGCCGGTGTATACGCCGGCTTCATAGCCGAACATTTCCGCTTCCAGAAGGTCACGGGGGATGGAGGCGCAGTTGACGGCAACGAAGGGGCCGTTCGCATTCGCACCGCTGTTATGAATTGCCTGCGCGAACAGTTCCTTTCCGGTGCCGGATTCGCCTTCAATGAGAATATTTCCGTCATACCGGGCGTATTTCTGTGCCATGGCGATGGTTTTCCGCATCGCGGGATCCTCGGTTACGATATCATCAAACGTGTATACCGCACGGTTTCCGGATACCTTGTTGACGGAGTCAATGAGGTGCTTGAGCTTTTTCAGGGTAATGGTCAGGGACCCTCCGCCGTATTCCGCCGAGGGTCCGATGGATGCGCTGCAGCGCACGGCCCCCTGCGTCGTCTGCACGCTTACATCGTTGGAAAAATATTTTTCTCCTTCCCGCCAGTGATGCGAAGCCCAGTTGATGCTGGGGATGAAGGGACGGAAGTCCTGTTCATTCAGTTCGCTGAGCGTATAGCCGAGAAGCTTCTGCGCGGCGGAATTGAACCATGCAACGTGGTAGTTCGGATCCAGCAGAATGATGGCGTCCGTGCTTCCTTCCAGCGCGGTGCGGAGGATATCCGCGGAATGAAGAATGGAAAGCTTTCCCTCAATCCCGTATACGGCGGCAATGACAAGCCCCAGCGTATGCTCATGGGCTTCGTGCACATCGCCGGAGAGATTGATGCACCCAATAATGTCGCCGTTGGCTCCGTGAATCGGCGCAGCCGAGCAGGTCCAGACATGATGCGTCCGGCAGAAGTGCTCCGCACCGCGCATCTGTATGGGCGTATCGCAGTCCAGGGCAACGCTGATGGCGTTGGTACCGACGGCGAGATTGGACCAGAGGGCGCCGGGCACGAAATTCAGCTCAACGGTTCGGCTGATGGATTCCCGGTCCCCGATGGACTCCAGAATATAGCCGACGCTGTCTGTGAGAACCAGCTGGAAGTGGGTTCTCTCCACGATCTCGAAAACACTCTGCATGACCGGCCGGGCTGTATCAATCAGCGTCTTGTTTTCCGAAAAGATGGACTGCTGCAGCGAGGGATCTACGGCATGCCCCCGGCCGCCGTTGGGATCGACGCCGGCTTCCTTGCACTTGCGCCAGCCGTCTGCGATCTCCGGACGGACGCGGGAGTCCAGCCTGCCCTCAAAAATATATTCCGCCCAGATTTCCTTCAGGGTTTCCAAATCCAATTTCTCTTCCGCCATGACGCTTCCTTCCCCGGCTTTCTGAGTCCTGTCTGCGAAAAATACTACTATATATGAGAAATTATAGTGCAGGATTCGTCAAATTGCAACAATTGTCTCAAACTATTGAGACAATTGTTGCAAAAGAAAAGCCCCTGCGACTGCAGAGGCGAAAAGTCAGTCTTCGAAGGCAAAAGTGTAGCTGTAGATATCAACGATATCTCCGTCGTGTATGCCCATGGCGCGAAGCCGATCATAAAGTCCGGAGGATTCAAGCATTCGATCAAACCAACGCAGGCTTTCCATGTCGCTGAAATTCACGCTTCGGGTGAGCGTCTGCAGCCAGCTGCCGTCCAGATACCATATGCCGTCCCGGTTCTGAATATCCACGTTTCCGGAAGTGTCGACGGAGGGCTCCGGCGGCTGGTAGTCCGCTTCAAATTCCTGCACGGGGGGCAGGGAAGGCCAGATTTTCGCAATGGCGGAAAGAAGCTCCGAAATGCCCTGGTGGGAAACGGCGGAGATCCGTACGAAGGGATAGCCTTTCGCTTCGGCGGCTTTCTGCAGGGCTTCCGCGTTCGAACTGCCGGGCTCGAGAAGATCGCACTTCGTTCCGACAACGATGCGCGGGCGTCCCGCCAGTACAGCACTGTAGCACTCAATCTCCCGGCAGATAGCCTCAAAATCGTCCACAGGGGAGCGGCCTTCGGAACCGGAAACGTCCACGAGATGCAGAAGCAGACGGCATCGTTCGACGTGCCGGAGAAAATCATAGCCAAGGCCGGCCCCGCCGGATGCCCCTTCAATCAGACCCGGAATGTCTGCCATGATGCAGCTTGTGTCCTCGTTCAGATAAACGACGCCCAGGTTTGGATATAGAGTCGTAAAAGGATAATTTGCAATCTTCGGATGCGCCTTGCTCACCACGCTGAGAAGCGTCGATTTTCCCGCGTTGGGAAACCCGATGAGACCGACATCGGCCAGAAGCTTCAGCTCCAGCACGATCTCCCTGGTTTCTCCGGGGAGTCCGGGCTTTGCAAAGTTGGGAACCTGACGGGTCGGCGTAGCGAAATGGCGGTTTCCCCAGCCGCCCCGGCCTCCCCGCGCGGCGATAAAATCTCTGCCGGAAGACATGTCGCACATGACGGTATCCGTAGCCGCATCCTTAATGAGCGTTCCGCGCGGCACCGAGATATACAGGTCCTTTCCGTCCCTGCCGGAGCAGTTTTTATTAGACCCATTCGCTCCGTCTTCCGCACGGTATTTTCTTTTGTAGCGAAAATCCATCAGCGTCGTCATTGTATCCTTGACCGTGAAGATAATATTTCCGCCTCGGCCGCCGTCGCCGCCGTCCGGTCCGCCGGCTGCCACATATTTCTCCCGGTGAAAGGCAACCGCTCCATTGCCGCCGTTGCCGGACTGTATGGTAATCTTTGCTCGGTCTACAAATCCGCTTGCCATACGTTCTGCCACTCAAAATGGGATGCAATAGACCTGCCGCATGCCTCCGTTCTGCCGGACAAGCCGGGGGTTTCCTCTGCTTGTTCTTTGAGTGGCTCCTCCTTTCCTTGCCGTTTCCTAGTCATGGGAAAGCCTTCTCCGCTTCCGGAGCCCAAATTTTTCAAGGCGCCTTCCCTCTTCCTATTTTTTCTGCCCCCGGAAATCCCGCCGCGCTGGCATAGCGGTGCAGCGCGCAAACCGCCTGCAACGGCGCGGGCTTTCCTTCCGTGCAATGGAAAAAACGGGACGGAAGAAGCTTCCGTCCCGTCGTTTCAGTTTTTCTTACTGCGCAATTTCATACACCGAAACCATTGTCCGGTCCTTGTCCATGCGCTCAAACTTAACTTTTCCGTCCTTCAGGGCAAACAGAGTATCATCTTTGCCTTTTCCGACGTTTGTGCCCGGATGGATCTTCGTTCCGCGCTGGCGAACCAGGATGTTGCCCGCAAGGACAAACTGTCCGTCCGCTCTCTTGGGGCCAAGGCGCTTGGATTTGCTGTCGCGCCCATTCTTTGTGGAGCCCATTCCTTTTTTATGTGCCATAGTTTACACCTCCATCGCAGTTCGCTGTACTCAGGCCTGAATTGATTCGATCTGAACTTTCGTGTACGGCTGTCTGTGGCCCTGGGTTCTGCGGTACCCCTTTTTCGGCTTCATCTTATAAACGCGGATTTTGGGACCTCTGCCGTTCTTTACAACGCTCGCCGTAACACTGGCGCCTTCCAGAACCGGAGTGCCGAAGACGGTGTTGTCACCGTCAAGGACTGCCAGAACCGTGCTGAAGGTGAATTTTTCGCCCTCTTCGGTCGGAAGCTTTTCCACGAAAAGCGTATCGCCTTCCGCAACGGTGTACTGCTTTCCTCCCGTCACGATAACTGCCTGCTTCATGCTGTGCTTCAATCCTTTCAAAAGGTCTCGCTTGTGCAGGCAGCCAAAGGCATTTCAGAAAGCCTGCGCAACGCGGCTAGATTAGTTTACAGCGAGGCAGGAGCAAAGTCAAGAAAAACTCGCTCCTGCCTTGAAAAATTTCGAATATCGAATATCGAACATATTCCGTCCGCTCCGGAAAGCGCTTTCTACGCACAAAGCGGCCTATGCCGCAGTCTTTGCCGGAGGGAGGAGGCGCCTGCGGCTCAGCCTACAAGCTTCTTCGTATCCCGTGCGATTACCAGTTCCTCGTTTGTCGGAATGACAAGTACGGTCACCTTGGAGTCCGGGGTCGAAATCACCATGTCCTCGCCGCGCTTTTTATTGGCTTCCTCATCGATCCGGACGCCCAGATATCCGAAATAGGAAGCGATGGCGGAACGGGTGGAGGAGCTGTTCTCCCCGATGCCGGCGGTGAAGATAATGGCATCGGTGCCGTTCATGGCTGCGGCATAGGAGCCGACGACCTTCGCAACCCAATAGTAGAACATATCCAGGGCCAGGCGGCAGCGCTCATTGCCTTCCTCCGCGGCTTTTTCCAGGTCGCGGAAATCGGAGCTTACGCCGGAAACGCCCAGTACGCCGGACTTTTTATTCAGAATGTTCAGCATTTCGTCGATGCTGATATGGTACTTGTTCATGATGAACTGGATCACGCCCGCATCCAGATCGCCGCAGCGGGTGCCCATGGGAAGGCCGACCAGCGGCGTGAAGCCCATGGATGTATCTACGCTCTTGCCGTTTTCGATGGCGCAGATGGAGGAACCGTTGCCCATATGGCAGGAGATGAGCTTGAGCTCTTCGATGGGCCTGCCGAGTATTTCCGCGGCGCGGGACGAAACATAGCGGTGCGAAGTTCCGTGGAAGCCGTAGCGGCGGATTCCGTCGTTTTTGTAATATTCATATGGCACGGCATACATGAAAGCCTTGCCCGGCATGCTCTGATGGAAAGCAGTGTCAAAGACGGCGACCATGGGAACGTCACCCATGACTTTGCGGCAGGCTTCGATGCCGGTGATGTTGGCCGGATTGTGCAGAGGTGCAAAAGGAATGCATTCGCGGATGGCATCCATGACTTCATCTGTAATGACCACGGAGGAAGCGAACTTTTCCCCGCCGTGCACGACGCGATGACCGACTGCATCAATGTCCTGCATGGAGGAAACAACGCCGTACTCCGCACTGGTGAGCTTGTCGATAACGGCGGATATCGCTTCGGAATGTGTCGGCAGGGAGAGGTTTTCATCGTAGACCGGCTTGCCTCCGACCAGCGGCGTATGCTTCAGATGGCCGTCAATGCCGATGCGCTCGCAAAGACCTTTGGCCATAACGGACTCGTTGTCCATGTCAATCAGCTGGTACTTCAGGGAAGAGCTTCCTGCGTTAATGACTAATATTTTCATAATGCAATCCTTTCTTTTCCTGGAATTACAAGATTATAATAGGAGTATCTGCGCGGGAACACGTGTCCCGCTGCCCTTTAACGATTTTAATCCATTCGATTGAAATTACAAGCCCTATTTCAACTGCGAAAGGTGCAAAGAGAGTGAATATCGTCGGAATTGCAGCGGAATTCAATCCGTTTCATCTGGGCCACGCTCATTTCCTGCGGGAAGTAAGAAAAAAAGCCGGGGACAGCGCCGTGCTCTGCTGCGTTTTGTCTGGAGATTTCGTCCAGCGGGGAGAACCCGCCCTGTTTTCAAAATTCGCCCGGGCTCGTGCCGCGGTGGCCTGCGGCGCGGACCTGGTGCTGGAGCTTCCGCTCCCGCGGAGCCTGGCTTCCGCCGAAGGCTTTGGCGACGGGGCCGTTGCCGTGCTGGCGGGTCTGGGCGGTGTGCGGCAGATCGCGTTCGGCATGGAGGAATCCACATGCAGGCCGCTGCAAGAGATTGCGGCGTATCTCCTGACGGAGGAGTTCGAGAGGAAGCTTCGGCTCCGTCTCGGGGGTCCCCTTTCCTATGCGGCGGCAAGGGAGGAGGTCGTTGCGGAGCGGTTTCCCGCGTACCGGGAAATTCTTAGCCGGCCGAACAATATCCTGGCTATCGAATATCTCAAGGCGATGCAGCGCCGAAAGGAATCCTGGGAGGTTCTTGCCGTCCCGCGGTCCGGCGCCGGCCATGACGAGCCGGAAGGCCGGGGAATAATACGATCCGGCGCGGAAATCCGCGCTCTGTGTCTGCGGGGCGGGGACTGGTCCTCCTTCGTTCCGGCGCCGGCTTGCCGAATTTTTGAAGCGGAAATGTCCTCCGGACGCGGACCCGTTTCGATGCAGGGGATGGAAAAGCCGCTTCTGGCGGTTCTTCGATCCCAGCCCCCGGAAGCGTACGCAGCGTCTCCCGGCGGGGCAGGAGGAGTGGGTATGGCGCTTTCGAAAGCGGTACGAAGAGAACGGTCGCTGCAGGCGATCCTTTCCGCAGCGAAATCCAAGAAATACCCGCTTTCAAGAGTTCGCCGCACTTTGATGCAGACGGCGCTGCACCTCCGGGAGGAGGATGCCCGGGCAGAGATTCCCTATCTCCGCGTACTGGCGTGCAGCGGGGCAGGGCAGAACGCTTTGGCTGCGCTGCGGGGGAAAGGCCGGATCCCCGTACTGACAAAGCCCGCGGAGGTCTACCGAATGGGGGATCCCGGCGCTGTGCGGATTTTCCAGCTGGGGTCCGATGCGCACGATCTCTACGCACTGGCGTATGACGGACTGCCGGAACCGGGCGGGGATTTCCGAATGCACCCCTGGATCCTTGAAGGTGGGGAGAAAGCAGGGGAGGAATAGGATATTTATGCGTTTCACCGCTTTTTCCGCGGACAGCGGAAAAGCGCGGGAAGCCGTTGCCCGTGTTGAAAATTTAACATGTTGCGGGTTTGTATTTTTTTGCATTTTAAGTTGCAAATCCAACGGGTTCGGTTTATAATGTCCTCATGAACATTTGTCCATTGAGAGTGGACAAATGCGGAGACTGAATAGCAAAGGAGATTGCGAAATGAAAAAGATACTTGCGCTTCTTCTGGCGCTGTGCATGGTCTTTGCACTATGCGCCTGCGGAAGTTCCACAAGCGGAACGAGCAGCAGCTCGGCTCCGTCCGACAGCAGTGCCGCTGCCGGCGACACCATTAAGATCGGCGTGTTTGAACCGGCAACGGGAGAAAACGGTGCCGGCGGACAGCAGGAGGTCATCGGCATCCGCTACGCCAATTCGGTGAAGCCGACCGTCACCGTCGACGGCAAGGAGTACAACATTGAGCTTGTTGAAGTAGACAACCAGTCGGATAAGTCCGCGGCGGTCACAGCCGCGCAGTCCCTGATCAGTCAGGGCGTGTCCGTCGTTCTGGGTTCCTACGGCTCCGGCGTTTCCATCGCCGCAGGCTCCACGTTCAAGGAGGCACAGATTCCGGCTATCGGCTGCTCCTGCACGAACCCGCAGGTCACCAGCGGCAACGACTACTATTTCCGTGTCTGCTTCCTCGACCCGTTCCAGGGCAGCGTCATGGCAAGCTATGCCAAGACGGCAGGCTGCTCCACGGCGGCCGTCATCAACCAGAACGGCGACGACTATTCCACCGGCCTTGCGAACTACTTCAAGGACGCATTCAGCGCGATGGACGGCTGCTCGGTCGTCTACACAGGAACCTACAATACGAATGAGACGGACTTCACAGCGATTCTAACCAAGGCGAAGGAAGCCAATCCGGATGTTATCTTTGTTCCGTCCTCAATCGTAACGGCCGGCTTAATCATCAAGCAGGCACGCGATATGGGCATCACCTGCCGCATTATGGCCGGAGATACCTGGGAGAACCAGACCATCATCGACAACGCCGGCGCGGAAAACTGCGAGGGCGTAGCGCTGTCCACGTTCTTCTCACCGGACGATCCGACGGCGGCCGATTTCGTTAACGGATTCAAAGAGTACATCAACTCCAACGCCGACGCGAAAAAGCTCAACGGCGGCAACGATACCGTCGCGGCGGTCTCCGCGCTTGGCTATGACGCCTACATGGCGGCCTGCGCGGCGATTGAAGGCGTTTCCGGGGAGATTACCGGAACAGCGATCCGCGATTCCCTGACGCAAGTGAACTTTGAGGGCGTAACCGGAACCATCGCTTTCGACGAAAACGGCGACTCCCTGAAGGATACCGCCTTCATCAAGGAAATCCGGGACGGACAGTTCAAGTTCATCGGCACGCAGAAAACCGACGGCACCTTCACCGCTGCCTGAGCGGACGCGGCATGAAGTACAGCGAAGGAAACTAGAAACAGTTTGGACAGACCGGTAGCATTCTATCGGTTTGTCCAATTGTTCTTTTTAAACGGATGCAGAATCCCGTATCTGCATAGACGGAGAATGGCACCGCGGCATCGCCGGCCGGTGCGCGGCGGCCCGACGGGAGAGCCGCCTTGGTCAGAATCGTTCCCGAGGGAGAAAGGTTCTGCCGTGTAAGGAGGGAGACACAACTTTATGGATACGTTCCTGCAAAACTGCTTGAACGGTATATCAATCGGCAGCATTTATGCGCTGATCGCCATCGGATATACGATGGTCTACGGTATTCTGCGCCTGATCAATTTCGCCCACGGCGATATTTTTATGATGGCCGGCTATTTCATGATTATTTGCATGACCGACCTGCTGATCCCTTGGTATATCTCTGTTATTCTTGTGATCATAGCCACCGTTTTACTCGGTGTTTTTATAGAGAGAATTGCTTATAAACCTCTTCGGGATGCGCCCCGAATGTCCATCATGATTTCCGCAATCGGCGTATCATATTTCCTGCAGAATTTTGCGACCTACGTTTTTACGGCGCAGCCGCGGTCCTATCCCTACGATCAGATGGGATTCCTGAGCAAGAAGATTCAGCTGGGAAATCTTTCCACTACGATGGTCACCTTTATTACGCCGATTCTGACGGTCCTTCTGGTACTTGTCCTGCTTCTTCTCATTAAAAAGACAAAAATGGGCATTGCCATGCGGGCAGTTTCCAGGGACTTTGAGACAAGCCAGCTGATGGGAATCAAAATCAATGCGGTCATCAGCTTTACATTTGCCATCGGGAGCGGCCTGGCTGCTCTGGGCTCCATTCTGTATTTTATCCCGCGCTCCAGCGTCTATCCTCTTTCCGGCTCCCTTCCGGGGCTGAAGTGTTTTGTCGCAGCGGTTTTCGGCGGCATCGGATCCATTCCGGGCGCGCTGGTCGGAGGATTTTTAATCGGACTTTGCGAGACTTTTGTAAAAGGAAGCGCGTTTTCGGAATTCAGTGATGTGGTGACCTTTATTATCCTGATTGTCGTGCTGCTGATTAAGCCGACCGGCCTGTTCGGCGAGAAGCTGGAAGAGAAGGTGTGATTATGAGCAAGAAGAAAAAATTCCTTCTGTCGGCTGTATCGCTCCTTATTCTGGCGGCGCTGGTTGTGGTTGTCGGCGAATTTACGCCGGAGAGCGGATCCCAGTGGTCGAACCTGCGTACGGTGCTGCAGCTGGGAGCGGTGTATGCCTTGATCGCCGTATCCATGAATCTCTGCAACGGCTTTACGGGGCTGTTCTCTTTGGGGCAGGCTGGATTCATGACGCTGGGAGCTTATACGTATGCGATCTTTACGATTCCTGTAAGCCAGCGGGCCAGCGTGTACTATCTGTACGGCGTTGCAGACTGGCTGTCCAATGTGCAGCTGCCGCTGACGGTAGCGCTTCTGCTGGGCGGTCTGATGGCGGCTCTGGTGGCGGCTATCGTCGGAGCTCCGGTTCTGCGACTGAAGAGCGACTATCTCGCAATTGCCACGCTGGGCCTTGCGGAGGTAATCCGGATTGTGGTGGCGAGTTCCCCGCTGAACCGGATTACAAACGGATCCATGGGGCTGACCGCGATTCCGGGCTACAGTTCCTACTACGGAATCTTCATCGTCGTCGCCGTGTGCATTGCACTGGTTGCCCTGCTGATCAATTCCTCGTACGGACGGGCTTTCAAGGCGATACGGGACGATGAAATAGCTGCCGAGGCAATGGGGATAAACCTTCCCCGGCACAAGCAGATGAGCTTTATCATAAGTTCCTTTTTTGCCGGCATCGGCGGAGCGCTGATGGCGATGTACATGGGGGCTATTTCCTCGACGACCTTTACCATCAGCGTGACCTACTTTATTCTCCTGATTGTCGTTATCGGAGGCATGGGAAGCATTACCGGAAGCATTATTTCCGCCTTCCTCGTCATTGCGGCGAGGGAATGGTGGCTGCGGCCTCTGGATCAGGTACAGTACATCGGCACCTTTAAAGTGCCGCTGCTGAAGACCGGTTTCCGCATGGTGGTATTTTCCGTGATTCTGATGATCGTGGTTCTGTTCTTCCGGAACGGAATTATGGGAGACAAGGAGTTTAACTGGGATCGCATTTTCAACGCCTTCCGCGGGAAAAAGAAAAAGGCGGCTGTAAGCGGAGGTGACTCCAAATGAGCGAAGAAAAGAAAATTGCGCTGCATGTGGAGAACGTGACGATGCAGTTTGGCGGAGTTGTGGCGGTCAACAACCTGTCCTTGGATGTACCGGAAGGCGAAATTACCGCCCTGATAGGGCCGAACGGCGCAGGCAAAACGACGGCATTCAACTGCATCACCGGCGTTTATGAACCGACAAACGGACTGGTAGAACTGTACGGGGAACCGATTGTCCGCAATCATCCGCAGGGCAAAATGAAAAAGCTTTACCTGGGAGAGAACGCGGAGAAGTATGCGCATGAGCCGGTGGTTCGGCTCTCCCCGGACAAGATAACGAAAATGGGCATTGCGCGGACCTTCCAGAATATCCGGCTTTGGAAAAGCATGACGGTTTTTGATAACGTTCTTACGGCAAAGCACATGCGTGCAAAGCAGAACCTTTTCACGGCGACATTCCGCCTTTCCCATGCGGAGGAGGAGAAGATGCGGGCGGAAACGGAAAAACTTCTGGAAGAGCAGAATCTGCTCCAGTACCGCAATGAACTTGCCACCAGCCTGCCATACGGCCTGCAGCGCCGGCTTGAGATCGCAAGAGCCCTGGCGACGAAGCCCCGGCTGCTTCTGCTGGATGAGCCGGCAGCCGGCATGAATCCGCAGGAAACGCAGGAGCTGGCTTCCTTTATTCAGGAGATTCTCCATAATTACAACCTCTCCATCTTCCTGATAGAACATCACATGGATCTGGTTATGCGGATTTCCAATTTCATCCATGTTATCGATTTCGGCAGTGAGATAGCCAGGGGGATCCCGACGGAGATACAGAACAATCAGAGAGTTATTGATGCATATCTGGGAGTAGCGGACGATGAGTGATGTAATGCTGAAGATTGAAGACCTGCGGATTAATTACGGCGGTATTGAGGCGGTGAAGGGAATTTCCTTTGATGTGCCGCAGGGAAAGATCGTTACGCTGATCGGGGCGAATGGAGCCGGAAAGAGCTCCACGCTGCGATCTATCGCGGGAATTGTCAAGCCCAGCGGGGGAAAGATCCGCTTAAACGGAGAGGATATCACGGGGAAAGCACCGAATTATATCGTTTCCAAGGGCATTACGCTGGTCCCGGAGGGAAGAAGAATTTTTCCCGATCTTACGGTCGCGGAAAACCTTCGAGTCGGCGCCTATCTGCGGAAGGACGATCTGACGCAGGACATGGAACGGGTGTATACCCTGTTTCCCCGACTGAAGGAAAGAGAATGGCAGGCGGGAGGGACTCTGTCCGGCGGCGAGCAGCAGATGCTGGCCGTGGCGCGGGCTCTCATGAGCCGCCCGAAGCTGATTATGATGGATGAGCCCTCCCTCGGCCTTGCGCCGCTGGTGGTCCGCGGAATTTTCGATATTATTAAAACGATCAACGCGGAGGGCACTACGGTGCTTCTTATTGAGCAGAACGCAAATATGGCACTGAAGATTGCCGACTGGGGATTCGTCCTGGAGACCGGTCGAATTACAAAGCAGGGAACCGGAGCGGAGCTGCTTAACGACGCGTCCGTGAAAGAAGCGTACCTGGGAACCTGAGAAGTTTTCCGCGAGGAAACGGGCGGCCGGCGAGGCACGCAGAAAACCTGAAAAAGAAAACGAGCATGAGAGCACTTCCAACGATGTGCTTTTATGCTCTTTTTATCGGAAAAAAGAAGCCCGGAATCCATGGGACTCCAGGCTTCGAATCGGTGTTTTTCCGGCAGGGCTACTTTTCCGCAAGTCCGCAGTACACTTCCAGATCATGATAGGTCTTGGGGAATTTCGGAACGACCATCGTGCCCATTCCGGGAGTGGGAATCCGAGCGATGCCGCTTTTATGCGTCGTTTCGAGTCCAATCATGACGTTTTCAATCTGGCTTGCGGGAATGGCAAATGCAAGCTCATCATCGGATGTCATGGCGAATACGCGCTCGCCGCCGCCCGGGATGATGACATTGCATTTATTCTGTGCGTATGGAACCACAATTTCCCCGCCGCACGCGGCTCGTCCGGCGAACCGGGATTCCACATAGCCGCCGATTTTATAAAGGGCGGCCTGCACCAGCCGCGTAATCTGCGCCGCATTTCCGTAGATCAGGGCGACGTCCGGGTCAAAGCTTGCCCGATTGAGCGGAGCGGCGACGATGCAATACGTATCGGCATGGGGCATTTTCGGCGTAAACTGCTGGGTTTTAATCGCGGCTTCATCCGTATCCGCATAAAGCGGTTTTACGATACTTCCATCTTTGATGAAATCTGGTTCCTCCACATAGCCCAGAACGACCTGGGCAACCGGGCAGCAGTTGTCATCTTTAAACATGGCTACGGTCCAGCCGAAACGGCGGGCAAGATTGGTAGCCTGACACATAGTGATGGGGTGGCCAAACGCCTTGGTAGGAACTTTAGCTTTCTCCGGCACGGGTCCGCCCTTTTTGATGAATTTGATTCCTATGGGATAGGTGAGCGGGCGGAGATAGGCGGATAGGCAATCGTCAAGTCTTTTGCTGATGTCACTCATAATGATGAACTCCTTTCTACTCAGCAATATCTGCTCCTGCCGCTTCTGCGGGCGTCGTAAAAGCAATCGCGCAGCACCCGCAGAAGCGCCGCGGGAAGGGTGCCTGAAAGCAGGCCAGCCGCCTCCCAACGGAAACCCCCTCTCTGATTTCTAACATAACTCGTGAAAAGCGAAACAGCACGGTGGGGAATCAGAAAATATTCCACAAATAAATTGCGAAATCTCCGTCGGGCTGTTTCTGCCGGCAAAGGCATCGAAACGGCTTTGTGCACCTTTTCCAATCCCAACAGAAAAAAGCCGGAAAAGTGCGGATTGGCGGGGGAAACGGCAGGGCTCCATCCTGGGGATTGGTAGCGGGAGGCCCCTCTTGAAGGGCAGCGAAAACGGATAGATTTTGGGGCTCGGAAGGACTTTTAGGGCGGATGATGAGTCGAAAGAAAAGCAGCCTATGGCATTCCTTTAGCCATAGACTGCTTCAATTTCTTTCCGACGCGCCCTCCGAACGGCACGCACGCATAAGCTTCCGTGCTTCGCAGGTCCGTCCGCCGGCGCTTGCACGTCATCCCCCCTGCGAAGGGGAGGCAGCGATTATTTTCAAATCTCAAAGGGGTTGTCCCCCGAACTTTTTCTTTCCTTCGATTTTTTGAATTCGCCGAGTGTTGTCGCCTCGGCTTCCGATGAATCGGGTGCAGGGTTGTCTTTTGACGCGATAGCGTCGTACGTAGCTTCCGGTTCCGTTTCCGCGGAAGCTTCGCGGCTTTCCTTTTCCGCATCGGTCGGAGCGGCTGCCGGACGCAGATCTTCCGGCGCTGCCGGGACGGTCCCTTTCTTTGCCTGCTTTTTGCTTTCCCTTATAGCCTTCGAAATTTCCGCAATTCGTTTGAAGTAGGGGGCGTAGCGCTTGCCGAACAGAAAATCGAGCATCAGCAGCGTCTGCAAAATGCCTAGGATCAGTGCGGCCCATACGTAAATCCTTACAATGCTTGGCACAAAGTAGGTACCCGAAATGGCGGAGATGGTACGGACGGCATTGATGACGGTGTAAACGCCGCCGATGAGGGGAAGGGTTGCAACCGTGCTGTATCCGTAATCGATGTAAAAAGCGAAGAAAATGGCAAAAATAAACGCAACGATAGAATCGGCGATGTCGGAAGATTCAATGTAGTCCAGGGAAGTAAGCCGGAACTCAATCACAAGCACCACCGCTCGCAGCACAAGCCACACGATAAGCAGGACGCGAATTCTCTTGCGCAGGGGCGCATATTCTTCCCGAACACTTTTCAGCTGTTCCTTTGCTGTCATGATAACACTCCCTTTTCCTGCCGGTTTCAGCCCAAATCACAGAACCGGCAGATAGATTCGGATCGCTTCCGAGGAAGCACCTACCGTCATTCTACAAAGTTTTCCGCATATTTCCATATATTGTTCTCAATTTGTTATAAAAATTACAATTCCACGATTTCCTTTACGTATTTTTTACGCATTTCTGAAGCTTGCATGATATCACAGCAGGCTCCTCCTAGCATAAGATTTTCTTGAGAAGGAGAAGGTAAGGGGAAGACCGTCTCGAGTTCGGGAAGAAAGGCAAAATGAGGAGGAGAATATGAATGTCAAACTGAAGAAAGGCCTTTCGGCTCTTCTTGCTGCCCTTATGCTGCTCCTTGCAGGCAGTCCTGTTTTCGCGCAGCAGCCGGCGGTGCAGGAGGGAACAGAGCAGCAGACCCTGAAGGTTGCAGTTCTCTCGGATACGCACTATCTGGCGACAGCCCTGATTAAGGACACGGAGGATTACGAACGGCATCTCAACAGCGACCGGAAAATGTTTACCGAAGGCGATGCCTTTCTCCGGGCGCTTCTCAATACCATCCGCGCGGACAAGCCGGATGTGCTCCTGATCTGCGGCGACCTGACCAAGGACGGAGAGCTGGAAAGCCATCAGGAACTTGCCGGAATTCTGGAAACCTTTGAAAAGGATACCGGAGTGAAAGTCTACGTTGTTCCAGGAAACCACGATCTGAACAATTCGAACGGCATGAACTTTAATACCGCCGACTCCAAGGCCGTTCCGGCGACCCGTACGACGCAGAAGGGCTACATCGAAACCTACCGGGAGCTCGTATACGGGGACGAAACGGTTGTTGCCCGCTTTGAGCCGGCCGATGGGAAGCAGGGAGGAGGACTCTCCTACGTAGCGCGCCCGAAGGACGGATTTACCATTATCGGAATTGATTCGGCCTGCTACAGCGCCGACAGCACGGAATCGGGCACGGACGAGCATGAAACCCGGGGCAGCGTCGGGCCGGAACTGGAAGCATGGGTTCTCGATCAGATTAAGCAGGCGCATGATCGCGGGGATACAGTCATCGGATTTGAACATCATGGAATGATTCCCCACTTTGACATGGAACCGGATCTGCTGCCAATGTATCTTGTTGACGGCTACGACCGTCTGTCCCAGGAGTATGCGGATGCCGGCATGGCCTGCATCTTTACGGGGCATATGCATGCGAACGATATTTCCCAGATTACGACAGAAGCGGGGAATACCTTCACGGATATCGAAACCGGTTCGGTTTTGACGTATCCGTCGCCGGCAAGAATGGTTACGATTACAAGAACCGTCGGCCACGACGATGTGACAGAAGATTTCAAAGTTCATTCCTATCTGCATGTTTCCGCCGGGACCTTTACAAACCGGGCAACCGGCGAACAGCAGACCATTGAGGACATTTCCGAGTACGGAAGAGAGCATGGATTTACACAGAAAATGCTGACCACGACAGCCCGCGGCTATGTTTCCGGGATAGCTTCAAATCCGGGGACTGCAGAAACCGTGCGCGGATTAATCAGCAAGGCAATGTATAAGAATGACACAACGCAGTGGGATACGATCATCCGCGATGTCATCCGGAAGAATGTGGATGAAAAGCCGCAGGAGAGCAAGGCGCAGAGCTTTGACGCCGAATCGGCAGAGGATCCCTGGGGAGCGGACGGTTCTTCGTCCGTAGATACGGCCATATCTGCAGGAGGGGAAGTGCAGCCGGCCGAAGCGGCATCGCAGGAAACTGAACTGACGGAAGAGCAGCTGAAAGAAGCGGCGGATCTTCTGGAGGGAAAAGAAGACGTAACCGAAAGCGATGTAGAGCAGGCTATCTATCAGGTCCTGTCGGAAGAGACCGCTTCCGATCCCATGCTTCGCAGCGCTCCTGCCGCCGGCAGCTCCGATAACGGAGTAACGGTTTACCGCGACGGCAGTGACAACATTCAAATTGAATACGCTAAGAAAATCCTGTTTTCAACGGTCCGGGTGAATGCGACGATTACTCCGGCAGGCATTGCAGATACCTTGGATCATGTTTTCAGCACACTGGATATGATGGCCCTTTCGGAAGAAACCAGCAATAAACTCGTCGGCGATCTGGTCGAGGACGTGACGAGTGTTGAAGTTGCCAAGGATGGGGAGACGTCAAAGTCGCTGCTGGATTATGCGAATTTCGTATATCAGAGTCATCTGGGCGGTGAGGACAGCGAAGCGCAGCCGCAGTGGGTACAGGATGCAAGAGCGCTTCTGGCATCCGGAAAACTGACGGATCAGCTGCTGGATATCATTATCCACAATGCAGCCGCCATTGTTGATGAACTGCTGAAAACAATGAATGTTTCCGAATTTACTGGACTTTCCGGCATGTCATCCAAGGGCGTTATGGCAGCCGATGGAAGAACAGGTCTGTTCACGGTTACCAAGGGAAGCAATGTATTGAGAGCATTTCTCCCTATTGCGTGCCCGAAGCTCTTTGAGTCGGGTAAAGATACCTTTAATCCGGATTACTCCATGATGGACCTGATTAACGACCTTGCAAAGTTCATGAAGAAGGAATGGAGCACGGAGGATCAGCTGCAGAAACTGATTAACGGAACCGAAGCAACCGATACCGAAGAAGCGAAAGAAGGACTGCTGAAGCAGGAGCAGAAAGATCAAATTACAGCTTTTGCCCTGTCCGTTGTGGACACGCTGGGAAGAGACACAAATTACGCAGAAGATAATGAGTCCGAAATCAGCCGTACCTGGATCCTGACTACGCCGGCACACGTTTACGGCATATGGGAAAAGGATGCTGAAAATCACTGGAAGGTCTGCACAGTCTGCGGAGAAAAGGGCGAAACGGAAGCACATGCCTTCGGGAATTGGGCAGTAACGAAAGAAGCGACCTTGTCGCAACCCGGCGAAAAAGTACGTACCTGTACGGTGTGCGGCTTCGAGGAGAAGAAAACAATTCCAGTAGCAGGCATTACCCGCTATGCGGGCAGCAACCGCTACAGAACGTCGGTTGAAATTGCAGACGCCTTGAAAGAGCAGCTTAATCTGAGTAAATTTGAAGCAGCTGTTATAGCGAGCGGCGAGAATTACCCGGATGCCCTTGCGGGATCCTACCTTGCCATCCAGAACGACGCACCGCTTCTTCTTGTAAACAAGTCCTCCGTCGGCATCATTTCGGACTACATCAAAAGTAACGTCCGGGAAGGCGGAAAAGTCTACATTCTTGGCGGATCGGCAGTGGTCCCGGAAGATGTGGTGGGTGCTCTTGACGGATACGACTGCACAAGACTTTACGGCAGTACAAGATATGATACCTGTCTTGCAATATTAAAGGAAGCCGGTGTTGAAAATGACAGCCATGTCATTGTCTGCTCCGGATCCAATTATGCGGACGCCCTTGCCGCCTCTGCGACAGGCGATCCGATCCTCCTGGTGGGCGATGCTCTAAATGATGCTCAGAAATCTCTCCTAGCAGGAAAGAGCGGACTGCGCTTTACTGTTCTCGGCGGAGAAAGTGTTGTTTCCGCCAAAGTAGCGGAAGATCTAGGAAAGTATGGCAGTGTTGACCGCATCGCAGGAAAAGATCGCTACGAAACGGCAGCCCTGGTTGCAGAAAACTACACCTCGGACACAGTCGTTCTGGCTTACGGACTTGATTACCCGGACGGACTCTGCGGCGGCCCGCTTGCACACGCTTTAGGGGCACCGCTTATGCTGACGACGAACAATGCGAGCAGCCAGAAAGCAGCGAAGGCAGCGGCAAAGAAAATCGGAGCGACGAACCCGATCGTTTTAGGTGGCGAAACGATCGTATCGGATGATGCAGCCCTTAATATTGTAAATAAGAAATAA
Organism: uncultured Eubacteriales bacterium; assembly: GCA_900313925.1. Classification (GTDB taxonomy): domain Bacteria; phylum Bacillota; class Clostridia; order Oscillospirales; family Oscillospiraceae; genus UBA2922. Next base: position 26,270 of record OMTF01000020.1, read on the forward strand.
GCGCGGGGCGCATCCGAAGCGCAAACATCTCTTGACAGCCTGTTCCCGGATACCTGCATAAAGGGCTTTTCCCTGTGCAGGTGACCGGGGGAAAGATAATAGGGAACTGTGTTCATGGATCATCCATTTATGCAGTTCCTTTTCCATATCTGTATAAGACCGGGAAAAGCCGGAATGCAGATGGGAAACGCGCAGAAAGAAATCCCTGTAAAATCCCTCTGCAGGACTTTACAGGGTATAGCTGGTGGAGAATACTGGGCTCGAACCAGCGACCTCCCGCGTGTGAGGCGGACGCTCTAACCTGCTGAGCTAATTCTCCAAATGCGCAATTACCTTATCATAAATAAAGAATGAATGCAAGAAGAGGCGCCGGAATAAGAGGACGTATAGGAAAAAATTTTGTCTGGAAAGGGAAATAGAGCAAGCAGACAGCGGCTTTACGCCTTCCAGCGAGGATAAGAAAAAATTATGAGGGTTATTGGTGGAAAAGACGACAAGATAACGAAAATTTCCAATCATAAAAATTTTGTAATAAACATGCATAACATGTTTTCAAAATTGTGCTAAACGCCAGAATTCAGGACTCAATCTGGAAAAAATCGAAAAGAAATAACCGTTTTTAAATCAAGTTTGTGAAAAAAGAGCTCTAACTGCAAAATAAATCGCAATAATTGTGAAAATAATACAAAATCGGCACTGAAAATGAATCATTTTTTGCACGTTTGTTTGACGATAAACGGCATAGATGATACACTTATATACGTAAAATTTTGTCAATCGGTAAGGAGAGCAGCAGTGAAAAAAGTCAAGGTATTAATTGGAAATTACGGCAGCGGAAAAACAGAACTGGCACTGAACTTTGCCATACAGGCCGCCGCCGCAGGCGATCGCACGGAACTGCTGGATCTAGATATGGTCAATACCTATTTCCGCCTTACTGAGCGAGGCAAGATGGTCGAGCAGAAAGAAATCAAATTGGTTTCTCCGAACTATGCCTGCTCCGGTATTGAGACGCTGAGTCTTCCTGCGGAAGTGCAGTCCGCTTTCGATTTGGATTGGGATACCGTTATTTTCGACGTCGGCGGCGATTCTACGGGTTCGACGGCGGTCGGACGGTATCACCAGGACTTTATGGAACTGGATCCGGAAAATCTTGAAGTTCTGAATGTAATTAATATCCGACGGCCGATGGCCGGTACAGCCGACCGCATTGTTCGGCTGCAGCAGGATATGGAGATGCATTCCCGGCTCCATATTACGGGTCTTATCAATAATACAAATCTTGCAAAAATGACAACGGAAGAGGAGCTGCGCGACGGCTACAAAGTCATAAGGGAAGTATCCGACATGACCGGAATCCCCGTTGCCTACACGACTGGGCAGAAGAAGTTCCTTGACGCTTTTCTGGCGGAGGGGCATGATCCGAAATACATTGGGAAGCCGATCGCCATCGATATGTATATGCATCGTGACTGGGACAGCTATATTGCAGGACTGGGAGAGGATGGCTAAGTCTTTCGCCGCGTGAGCGGTTCAGATAGATTCAGGCAGTATCCAAGCGAGAAATCTAAAAAGGAAAGAGGTAGAGAAATGGTTAGAACCATCATCGACGAGAGCGCATGCAAAGGCTGCGGGCTCTGCACTCGTGCGTGCCCGAAGCACATACTTCAGCTCTCAAAAACCAAGATCAACGCAAAGGGATATCATCCCGCGGAATTGACCGATCCCGCCGCATGCATCG